>JADLGF010000322.1 GCA_020849415.1 Thermomicrobiales bacterium | reverse complement strand
AGCGGGTTGCTGGCGCAGAGGACCGCATCGGCGCCGCCCGCCTGGAAGGTCAGGGCGAGATTGGCGGTTTCGGTGGTGACGTGCGCGCAAACGCTGAGGCGCAGGCCGTTCAGCGGCTTCTCGGCGGCGAAGCGCTCGCGAATCTGGCGCAGCACCGGCATCTCCCGGGCGGCCCACTCGATCCGCCGACGGCCGTCCGCCGCCAAAGAGAGGTCCTTGATATCGAACTTCAACGTATCTGACATGGAGTCCTTCCTCAGCGCCCCGAGCGGAGCGCGATGATCATCCGGCGACGCCGGTCAATGCGCGCAGTTGATCGGGCGCAATCGCGCCCGCGAAATCGGGGAACGCGGCGTCGAACCGCGCGATAAATTCGTCCGGGGTGTAGATGTGCTCCTGCGTGCCGAGTTGCTCGACCGCGTACGCCGCCGCCAGCGAGGCGATCCGCCCCGCGACCGGAATGTCGGCATCGAGCAGCAGGCCCTTGAGCAGGCCGGCGCGGTAGGCGTCGCCGGCGCCGGTCGGATCGAGTACCGCCGGCACGACCACCGGCGGAATCCGGTGGACCTCGCCGTTGTGGTGAATCTCGGAGCCCTCGCCGCCGAGCGTGATGCCGATCAGCGCCACCCGCTCCTTGATCGCATCGAAGGTGAGGCCGGTCTTCTGCTCGACCATGGCGAACTCGTAGTCGTTCGCCACGAAGCCCCAGGCGTTATCGATCCCTTCGATCAGGTCCTCGGCGGCGAGCGCCACGATCTGCTGCGAGGGATCGTAGAAGAGCCGCGCGCCGGCGCCGGCGATCTCGGCCGAATGCTTGCGCATTGCGACCGGGCCGGTCGCCCCGACGATGCCGTAGCGCACCGAAGCCGCCGCCTCGCTCAGCGGCAATTCATCCGCCGCCATGCCGGCGCCGGGGTAGAAGGAGGCGATCTGGTTGTTCTTCAGATCGGACATCATGAACGCGGAAGCGGTCAATTCACCCGGCACGTCGATCACGAGCGAGAGATCGACTCCCAGCTCATCGAAGGCGTTCCGATAGGGGCCGAAATCGGCCCCGCTCGCGCCGGCGAGCAACGGCCGTTCGCCGAGCAGCGCCAGCGAGTAGGCGATGTTCCCCGCCACCCCGCCACGCCGTCGTTTTAGCGAATCGACGAGGAAGCTGACCGAAAGAACGTGCGTTTTATCCGGGAGAATGTGATCGCCGAACGAGCCGGGGAAGGACATGATGTAGTCGAAGGCGATCGAGGCGCTTACCAGCACCCCCTGGCGATCGCCGGTCCCGGCGTTAGCCCCCTGCACGTATCTCGCTCCCGCCGAAAAAGGTCATGCAAACAAACCACCCACCAGCCGCGAGTGGCGTTGCGAGAATAGCACGCCCTGAACATATCAGGCGATGAACATGCCAAACCACACAACCCCGCCAGGGGTTTTCGTCTGATCTAGACCAGGGTTTCGAACCTTGGGAAACTGGAGTGCCCGGTTTCACCGGAATTACCCCACTGAAACAACCTCATCCAGCGCCGACCGCACCACTTCGAGCGGCACGTCGTCGCGGATCGTGACGCCGCCGTCGAAGATCGGCAGCACCCAGCGTTGTTTGCCGGAGGAGCGCTTCTTGTCGCTGCCGATCAGTGACATCACCCGCTCTGGATCGACCTCGGCCCGCTTCGGCAGTCCGTAGCGATCGAGCAGGGCGTCGGCGTAGGCCACCGCCGATTCGCTGGTCGTGCCCATCGTCAGGCCGATCCGCATCGCCGCGCGCAACCCGACTGCCACCGCTTCGCCGTGGAGGTACTTGTAGCCGGCCGCCTCGATGGCGTGGCCGAGGGTGTGTCCGAGATTGAGAAAGGCGCGGATGCCGGTTTCGCGCTCGTCATTCTCAACCACCGCCGCTTTCAACGCGACGTTGCGGGCGACGGCGTAGGTCGTTACCGGCTCGGCCAGATTGCGGAGGCCGTGCGAATTCCGCTCCAGGAAGCGGGTAAGGTCACCGCGGTCACCCCCCGGCGTTGAAACCTGGATCAGCGCGTGCTTGACCACCTCAGCGAACCCGGAGCGGAGTTCGCGGTGCGGCAGGGTGCCGAGGAAGCGGGTGTCGATCACCACCAGCGGTGGCTGATAGAAGGCGCCGATCAGATTCTTGCCGGCGGTGTGGTTAATACCGGTCTTGCCTCCGACGCTGGCATCGACCATCGCCTGCAGCGAGGTTGGGACCTGCACGAAGCCGACGCCGCGAAGGGTCGTGGCCGCAATGAAGCCGGCCAGATCGCCGATTACGCCGCCACCGAGCGCCACCACCACGTCAGTGCGCTCGATCCCGCCCTCCAGCAGCCAATCGTAGAGTTCGGAGGCGGTGGCGAGGCTCTTGCTCCCCTCCCCGTCCGCAACCGCCTTGCGGCTCGCCTCGATGCCGAACGCCAGCATCGTCGTTTCGAGGTCCTGCCCATAGAGCCGATCGACCGACTGATCGGTGATGATCCAGGCGCGGCGCGCTTTCGGGTAGTGCTCCTTGATCAGCTGACCGGCGAAATCGATGGCGCCCGGGCCGATGTGAATCGCCGAGCTGCCGGAGGTCGCGTTCAGCGTCACCCGGGGTTCGAGCACCGTCGGCCGCACCAGATTGACGAGCTCGTTGGCGACATCATCCGCCTGCACGCCATCGACCGGCAGCGTGATATTCGCTCGGTCGTAGGCTTCGAGCCGCTTCGCTTTCAACGATTCGATCCGGCGGAGCGGATCATCGCCCGCCAGCATGGGACGTTCGGCGCCGTCGCCGATCATCTCGGCCTGACGGCGCATCCGCTTCAGCATTTCATCCGGCTGGGCATCGAGCGAGACGGTCAGGGTGCCGGGCCGGCGCAGCAGGTCGTCGCTCCAGACCGCTTCATCCACCACCGCACCGCCACCGGTCGCGATCACGACCCGATTGCGATCGAGCGCGGCGGTCAGGTGCTGCCGTTCCAGCGCCCGGAACCACTTTTCTCCCTTGCTCGAATCGGCGAAGATCTCCGGGATCGTCAGGCCCGTTTCGATCTCGATGTCCTGATCCATATCCACCGGACGCCAGCCGAGTTTCGCCGCCAGCAGGAGTGCGACCGTGCTCTTGCCCGAACCGCTGAATCCGGTCAATACGACCCGCTGCACGTCCTGCATCTCGACCTCCGCTTCGGTAGCGACTCCGTATACTGGCGGAACCGGGCGAAGCGGTTCCACGCATGCGTATGAAGGGTACAGGAGATGGGAAATCTGATCCTCGCGATCGATCAGGGCACGACCTCGAGCCGGGCGCTCCTCGTCACCGATCGGGGTGAGATCATCAGCGTCGCCCAGCGTCCCATCGAGATGATCTACCCGCAGCCCGGCTGGGTGAACCAGAACGCATCGAATATCTGGGATGTGACGCTTCAAGTCTGCCGGGAGGCGATCGCGGGCATCGACGTGGCAGAGATCGCCGCCATCGGCATTACCAATCAGCGCGAAACAACCGTCGTTTGGGATCCCTCCACCCTCGAACCGCTCGCCCCGGCAATCGTCTGGCAGAGCCGGCAATCGGCACCGCAGGTGGACGCGCTGCGCGATCGGGGCATGGCCGCCCGTTACACCGAATTGACCGGCCTCGTTCCCGACGCCTACTTCTCCGCCAGTAAATTGCAGTGGCTCTTCCAGCATCACCCCGATCTGCTCGCCCGCGCCCAAGCGGGAACGCTGGTTGCCGGTACGATCGACTCGTGGCTGGTCGCGAATCTGAGCGGCGGCCGCAGCCACATCATCGACATCTCCAACGCCAGCCGTACGATGCTTTTCGATATCCGCGCCCGCGACTGGAGCGATGAACTCCTCGACGATCTCGGGATTCCGCGCGGCGTCCTGCCGAAGGTCGTTGCCAACGTCGGTCCGCTCGCCGAAACCGACGCGGCCCTCTTCGGCCGCTCGATCCCGATCATGGGCATGGCCGGCGACCAGCACGCCGCCCTCTTCGGTCAGGCCTGTTTCTCCCCTGGTCGCGCCAAGAACACCTACGGCACCGGCAGTTTTCTGCTCATGCAAACGGGTGAAACCACGCCCATCTCCCGCAATCAGCTGCTCTCGACCGTCGCCTGGCAGATCGGCGATCAGGTCAACTACGCGCTGGAGGGGTCGATTCTCGTTTCGGGATCGGCAGTCGGTTGGTTGCGTGACGGGCTGGAGATGATCGAGTCGTCGTCCGATGTCGGTCCGCTGGCGGCGACCGTGCCCGATAGCGGCGGCGTGCACTTCGTGCCTGCCTTGACCGGACTCGGTGCGCCCTACTGGGACCCGGACGCCCGCGGCGCTATTCTCGGCATCACCCGCGGCACGACCCGGGCGCACATCGCCCGCGCGGCTTTGGAGGGGATCGCCTTCCAGGTCGTAGAGGT
>JADLGF010000321.1 GCA_020849415.1 Thermomicrobiales bacterium | reverse complement strand
ACGTGGGCGTTGCGAGTTTCGATGCGCTGACGGCTGACTATCTGAAGACCGTCATCGGCAAGAAGTGGTCGACCTTCGATGGTTGCACCGGCGCCTTCGTGGCGGAAATGGACTTCGGTACATCGCCTGCGATCAAGGCCGAATTGAACAAGATCGTCGACGAGGGCTTCTTCGGGTACACCCCCGATTTCGTCGTCGAGGACATGCAGAGATCGTGCGCCGCCTGGTACGCCGACCGCTACGGCTGGGATGTCCCGGCCGAATGGGTGCGGCCGGTGCCGGATGTCATCACCGGCTTCCTTGCCGCCATGGAGCACTACCGCAAGCCGGGGACGACCAAAGTGATCGTCCCGACTCCGGCGTACATGCCCTTCGTCAGCCTGCCGCAGAAGCTGGTGAACCTCGATGTGATCGAGGTGCCGATGCTGGTGGTCGATGGCCGTTGGGAGATGGATTTCGACGCGATTGACACCGCGTTCGCCGATGGCGGTGGTCTGCTGGTGCTATGCAATCCCCACAATCCGATCGGCCGGGTGTGGAGTCGCGACGAGCTGGTGAAGCTCAGCGAGATTGTCGAAAAGCACCAGGGGCGGGTCTTTTCGGACGAGATTCATGGACCCCTGGTTTATCCCGGCTTGACACACATCCCATACGCGTCGATCTCGGAAGCGGCGGCCAACCACACGGTCACCTGCACGTCGGCGTCAAAGGCGTGGAACCTGGCCGGGCTCAAGGCGGCGCAGATGATCTTCTCGAACGAGGCCGATTTCACCGCCTGGAAGAACGACCACTGGTGGGCCGAACACGGCGCCTCGACCTTCGGCATTGCGGCCAATGCGGCGGCGTACCGGGTCGGCGGCGAATGGCTCGATGAGGTGCTGGCGTACCTCGATGGCAACCGGAAGCGGATGGCCGAATTGCTGGCCGAGCACATGCCTGAGGTCAAGTACATCATGCCGGAAGGCACCTACCTGGCGTGGCTCGATTTCCGCGAGACGGGCGTAGGCGAGGATGTCGACGTGTTCTTCCGCGAGCACGCCAAGGTGGCGATCACGAATGGCGCCGCCTGCGGTGAGGTCGGGAAGCAACACGTCCGTTTCAACCTGGCGATGAGCCGCCCCATGCTGGAGGAAACGGTCCAGAAGATGGCGGCGGCGGTGAACGAGTTCGTGCCGGTTTATTAGCCAGCCACACCCATCAGCGAGAAAAACACCGCGATAGAATGGCGGGGCCGATCCGATCCGGATCGGCCCCGTTTTCGTGGTTCGGACGGTTGGAGGGCACGGTCGTGATCTACGATTACCTGATCATCGGCGCGGGTTCGAGCGGTGCGGTACTGGCGGCCCGTCTCTCGGAGCATCCGGCCACGCGGGTGCTTCTGCTGGAGGCCGGTCCGGACTACCGGGCCGCCGATGAACCGCACGCGATGAGAATACCGAATCCCCACCACATCATCTCCAACCCCGAGTTTGCCCGATTCCGCTACGACGATCTGAAAGCTCGCCGTTCGCGCGCGCAGGCGCCGAGTCTCTACTGGCGCGGACGCGGGCTGGGCGGCAGTTCGGCCATGAACGGCCAGATCGCCATTCGCGGCATCCCCGAGGATTTCGATGACTGGGCGGCGGCGGGCTGCGCCGGCTGGTCCGCAGACGAAATGCTACCGGCGTTCATCAAGCTCGAAAACGATCTGGAGTTCGGTGATTGGCCGTGGCACGGGATGGACGGTCCGATTCCGATCTACCGCGCGCCCAAAGCGAAGTGGGGACCGGCTGATCGTGCCTTCTGTGATGCGGCGCTGGCGCTCGGTCATCCCTGGTGGGACGACCTGCACGCGCCGGGAGCGACCGGGGTTTCGACCTATCCGATCAACAGCCGGAACGGGGAACGCGTCTCGACGTACGACGGCTATCTGGAGACGGCACGGGATCGAGCGAATCTGACGATCGCCGGCGAGACGGTGGTCGATCGGCTGATCTCTGACGGCCATCGGATCAGCGGTGCGCTTGCGTTGACTCCGGACGGGCCGGTCGAATTCCAGGCCCGGACGACCATCGTGGCGGCCGGAGCGGTGCATTCGCCCGGGATGCTGATCCGGTCAGGAATCGGACCGATCGATCAGGTGCGTGGGATGGGCATCGCGCCAATCGCCGATCTACCGGTTGGTGAGAATCTTTGTGATCACTCGGCGGTTTCGTTGCGCATCGACCTGAAACCGGAGTTCCGGGTCGATCCCGAGCATCGGCACACCAACTGCTGCGTTCGGTACACCTCGGGGTATCCGGGTACGGGCGTGAACGACATGTTCATGGCGTCGACGAACCTGAGTGGATACACGGAAGAGGCGACGCACCGGGCGGGGTTCGTCGTGGCGACCTACCAGACCTTTTCGAAGGGGACCGTTCGCCTGATCTCGACCGACCCGCTGATCGATCCCGAGATCGAGATCAACATGCTGGAGGATCCGCGCGATCTCGTTCGATTGCGGGAGGGCTACCGTCACCTGCACCGTCTTGTCTCGCAGGCGCCGGTCACTGCTATCAGTACGGCGCTGCGCGGGCCGGATGGCAAAACACCACCTGATCCATCCGTCAGTGATGACGCCCTGGATGCGTGGCTGTTCGAGCACTGCGCCGATACCCAGCATCCGGTCGGGACGTGCCGGATGGGAGCGGCGGACGATCCGAGGTCGGTGGTCGATCCGGAGTGCCGGGTGATCGGGGTGGAGGGGCTGCGGGTGATCGACGCCTCGATCATGCCGGAGAACGTGCGGGCGAACACGCACCTGACCACGGTCGCGATCGCCGAACACATGGCGCCGAAACTCATGGTGTAACGACATCCATCGTACGAGTGGATGAAAAGGAATGGCCGGGCGAATTCGCCCGGCCATTCCTTTTTACTCCAGGTTGGGAGCCAGAGGGGTTTAGGCCTCTTCGACCCACCAGGTGTGGGCGCTCGACACCACGCGGCCGACGTGGCCCGGGGAGTTGAAGTTCTTGACCCGGTTGTTGACGCCATACAGCGCCGGCAGCCGGAACAGGAAGACCCACGGCGCCTCATCATTCAGGATGGCGGCCGCTTCGGTGTAGATGGCCATCCGCTCTTCGACATCGGTGGTGCCACGGCCGGCGATGTAGAGCTCATCGAGGCGGGCATTCGAGTAGTGCCCGTAGTTGGCGCCGAACGGCACGCGCGAAGCGGTGTCGAAGTAGCGGGCGGTCAGGTTCGGATCGCCGCCCATCACGCCGCCGGAGAGCAGCACGAGGTCGAAGTCACCGGGGGAGCTGCCGTCGGCCGGGGCGCCGGCGATGACGCGGTTGTTGTACTCGGTGACGTCCACCTGAACGAGCTCGTAGTTGATCCCGACATCTGAGTACATGTCGTGGATGAGGGTGAGCAGCGTGTCATCGAACCCGTTGTCCGGGATGTAGTGGAACTGGATCTGGTAATCGGAGGAGTTCCAGCCGGCCTCGGCGAGGAGGGCACGCGCCTTGTCCGGATCGTAGCCGCGCGGTTCCGGCACCGCGGCCTGGCCATCCGGCCACTCCCAGGCGAAGAACGGGGACTCGATGGTGGAGGCGTAGCCCTGGTAGAGCTCCTGGGCGAGGCCTTCGCGATCGAGCGCCCACTGCATCGCCTGGCGGACGCGCTTGTCCGCGAACGCCGGCCGCGAAACATTCGGAACCAGCGAGCGCAACTGCACGGAAGGATCGTTGTAGACCGACAGGTGCGCCTGGCCGTCGAGCGACGCAATGTCGGTGACCGTAAGCGACTTGATATCGAGTTCACCCGCGAGCAACTGGGCCTGCTGGGTAGCAGAACTCGGAACGATGGGCAGCAACAGTTGATCGATGTTCGCCAGGGGCGGATCGTAGCTGTCGTTGCGGCTGAGCGAGATGTGCTGATCGGAGATGTACTCGTTGAAGATGAACGGGCCCGCGCCGATCGTGGGGGCGAGGCTGTACGGGTGGTTGAGCAGGTCCGCCGGGGCGATCTCTTCCCAGATGTGCTTCGGCAGCACGCAGAAGCCGGCGAAGTCGCCGAGGACGACGAGGAAGGTGGCATCCGGTGCGACGAACGAGAAGGAAATGGTCTGCTCGTCCGGTGCGGTCATGCCGGTGATCGCTTCGGGGCCGGATCCATCGTAGCCATCGGCGCCGACGATGTTCTTGAAGCGGCTGCCCCAGAACGAACCCGAAGCCGGGTTGATGGCGCGCTCGAAGGTGAAGATGAAGTCAGCCGAGGTCAGTGGCGTGCCATCCGAGAAGAAGCGGGTTTCGTCGATGGTGAAGGTGAAGCTGAGCGCGTCCGGAGTGGCATCGATCGCCTTGGCAAGATCGAGCTGGGGCGCGGTGTTGTAGTTCATGATCACGAGCGCGCCATAAACCTGGGTTTCAACGCCCTGGTCGATGCCGGCTGTGCTGAAGAGCGGGTTGAGCGACGAAGGATTGGCGCGCGCGAACCGGACGATGCCGCCGCGCGGCGCTTCCGGCGTGGCATCCTGAGCGGAGGCCATACCAGGCGCGAACCCGGCCCGGCCGATCAGCGCGCCTCCGGTGAGGGCGGCGCCGGTCGCGAGCAGACGACGGCGGGTAAACCGATGGGTAAGTGACATTCCTGCGTTTCCTCCAGTTTCCGATCCGTCCGGACAGACTCCCTGGGATCGATCGACGCTTAAATGGCAGCCGAGTGGCTGCGGACCCATGTTGCGTGTCGCTATCATACGCCGGAATTTTATTACGCGCGACCGGTATCGCTTCGAAATTGCGGTTTTCGATACCGATGGGTCAGGCGAGCGTATCGACAACCGGCCACTTGCCACCGAGTTCGGTGGTGAGGAGCGCGGCCTCAGTCAGGATGACCCTGGAGGCGTGGTCGAGGCTGGCGTCGCTCATGCGGCTGGCGGGACCGGAAATGCTGAGAGCGGCGCAGACGCCGTGCCGGTCGAAGACGGGCGCGCCGATGCAGCGGGCGTCCGGCTCGTTCTCACCCGATTCCCGGGCGACGCCGGTGCGGCGGATATCGGCGAGTTCGGCGCGCAGCCGCTCATCATCCGTGATTGTCTGCCCGGTGCGACGGGTGAGGGGTGCGGCGAGGTACCGATCGAGGTCCTCCGGCGGCAGGAAGGCGAGGATCGCCTTGCCGAGCGCGGTGGAATGGATCAGATCGCGCGCGCCGATACGGGCCGCCATGCGCAGGCTGCGCGGGCTTTCGACGATATCGAGGTAGACGATCTCCCCGTCACGAATCGCGCCGAGATTGGCTGTTTCCTGGATCCTGACGCTGAGTTGTTCGAGGTGGGGGTGCGCCAGGCTGAGCAGATCGATGCCGTTGCTCGCCTGGTAGCCAAGCGAAACGAGCGCCGGTCCGAGCCGGTAGCGTGCCGAAACAGGGTCTTTCCGGACGTAGCCGCGGCGTTCGAGATTGACGAGGATCCGGAAGGTGGCGGATTTGGTGGAGCCGATTTCCCGGGCCAGTTCGGTGGCGCCAAGCGGCTCACCGGCGCCGGCGAGCGCATCGAGCAGATCGAACGCGCGCGCCAGCACCGCGATTTCGTACGAGCGATCGGGGCCGGTCATGACGTCACCATCCTGAAACGGTAAAGGATGACGTCATGACCGGTCGGTGAGACGCTACCGGGTGTGGTGCGGGTCGAGCGCATCGCGCAAGCCATCCCCGATGAAGTTGATCGAGAGCACTGCCAGCGCGATCATCACTCCGGGCGGAATCCAGAGCCAGAGCATGTTCTGCAGGATGGTCAGCGACTGGGCGTCGGTGAGCATATTGCCCCAGGTCGGGGTCGGGGGCTGCACGCCGAGCCCGAGGAAGCTGAGGCCGGCTTCGAGCAGGATGGCGCTCGCCATGCCGAAGGTGGCGGCGACGATCACCGGCGCCAGCGCGTTCGGCAGCAGGTGGCGGAACATGATGCGCCGGCCGCGCGATCCGACGGTGCGGCTGGCGAGCACGAACTCCTGCTCACGGAGCGAAAGAAACTGGCCGCGCACGATCCGGGCGATCGGGGGCCAGCCGAGTAAGCCGATCACCGCCATGATGTTCCACATGCTCGGTCCGAGTACGGATACGAGCGTGATGATGATGATCAGTGACGGGAAGGCAAGAAAGATATCGGCCAGTCGCATCAGGCTCGAATCGACAAGGCCGCCGTAGAAGCCGGCCAATGCGCCAACCACTACGCCGATCGTGGTGTAAATGCTGACCGCCACGAGTCCGACCTGGAGCGACACGCGCCCCGCGAGGGTGACGCGGGCAAAGACATCGCGGCCGGAAGCATCGGTACCAAGCCAGTGTTCGCTGCTCGGCGGCTTGCTGATCGCGCGCAGGCTGGTTTTGTACGGATCGTTCGGGGCGATCCACGGCGATCCCACGGCCAGTACAACGAGGATGAAGAGCGTGCAGACCCCGATCAGGGCCAGCTTGTGCTGGCGGAAGCGGGTCCAGGTGCCGGCTCGCTTGGTGACGCGCCCGGAGGGAGCGTTGGCGGCGAGGGTGTTGGGATTGGTATCCGCGGTGGCGGCAGCGGTTTGACTCATTTGTCCTGCTTTCCAAGCTGTTTAAGGGTCGACATTCCCGAGGAGCCGGACATCAGTCGTACTTGATGCGCGGATCGGCGACGGCGTAGAGAAGATCGGCCAGCAGATTGCTGAGCAGAATCAGCGTGGCGATGAACATGTTCAGCGCCATGATCATGGGGTAATCGCGGTTGCGCACGGCGGAGATGGAGAGTTGCCCCATGCCAGGCCAGGCGAAGATGGTTTCGATGATCACGGTGCCGCCTAGCAGGGCGGGCAGGGTGAGGGCAACTACTGTGATGAGCGGGATGAGCGCGTTGCGGGCGGCGTGACTCATGATGACCACCCACTCGCCGAGTCCCTTGGCGCGGGCGACGCGCACGTAATCCATACGAATGACCTCGAGCATGCTCGAGCGGACGT
>JADLGF010000320.1 GCA_020849415.1 Thermomicrobiales bacterium | reverse complement strand
CCGGGAACGCCATTGACAAGGACGGAGCTCGCCACCCGTTCCTGCTCATGCCGGCCTAGCGCTCAACTTCATTCGGTCCGCTGAGCCTGCGAACGCCGCCGGAGATTCCCCGGCGGCGTTCGCATTTGCGAGATCAGACGGTGGCGCGGTGTTCGCCGAAAACGGCGCGGAGGGCATCCGCAATCTGGCCGAGCGTGGCGCCCGCCAGCAGTGCGTTCTTCATGATCGGGAGCAGGTTGTCGTCGCCTTCCGCCGCGGTACGCACCGAGGCGAGGGCGGCGGCTACCTGCTCGTGGTCCTGCGCCGCCTTGTAGGCGCTGACCCGGGCGATCTGCTCGTTGACCGCGTTCTGGTCGATCCGCTGGATCGGGGTATCGGCCGGCTTGTCATCGACGTACTTGTTGACTCCGACCACGACCTCGCGCCCGGCGTTGCGATCGAGTTCGCGCCGGTAGGCGTTCTCGGCGATCGCGTTCTGCATGTAGCCGGTTTCGATTGCGGTCACCGCGCCGCCCAGTTCATCGATTTTCGCGATCCACTCGTTCGCTTTCGCCTCGAGTTCATCGGTTAGCGCTTCGACGAACCAACTGCCGGCGAGCGGATCGGCGGTGGCAGTGACCCCGGTCTCGGCGGCGAGAATCTGCTGGGTGCGGAGCGCCAGCGTCGCCGCCTCCTCGGTCGGGAGCGAGAGCGCTTCGTCATAGCCGTTGGTGTGCAGACTCTGCGTGCCGCCGAGCACCGCCGAAAGGGCCTGATAGGCGACCCGCACCACGTTGTTGAGCGGCTGCTGGGCGGTCAGGGTGACGCCGCCGGTCTGTGTGTGGACGCGGAAGAGCCACGACTTAGGATTCTTCGCGCCGAAGCGATCGCGCATGATCTGCGCCCACATCCGCCGCGCCGCCCGGAATTTGGCCGCTTCTTCAAAGAAGTTCGAGTGTCCCGCGAAAAAGAAACTCAGCCGGGGACCGATGGCATCGACATCGAGCCCGGCCGCGGTCGCTGCCTCGACATAGGCGATGGCGTTCGACAGGGTGAAGCCGATCTCCTGCGCCGCCGAACTGCCGGCCTCGCGAATGTGGTAACCGGAGATCGAGATCGTGTTCCACTCGGGCAGGGTTTGATTGCAGTAGGCGAAGGTGTTGACGATCAGCCGCATCGAAGGGCGGGGTGGGTAGATGTAGGTGCCGCGCGCGGCGTACTCCTTGAGCACGTCGTTCTGGATCGTGCCGCCGAGCTTGATCGCCAAGGCGCCCCGTTCCTCGGCCACGATCTGGTACATCAGCAGCAGGATCGAAGCGGGCGCGTTGATCGTCATCGAGGTGGTCACCGCGCCCTGATCGATGCCGTCGAAAAGGGTGCGCATGTCATCGAGCGTGCTGATCGGCACCCCGACGCGCCCGACTTCGCCGTAGGCGCGACCGTCGTCGGAATCGAGCCCCAGCTGGGTCGGGAGATCGAAAGCGACGCTCAGGCCGGTCTGGCCCCGTTCAAGCAGCAGCCGGTAGCGGCGGTTGCTCTCGGCGGCGGTGGTGAAACCGGCGTACTGGCGCATCGTCCACGGTCGGCCCCGGTACATCGTCGGGTAAACGCCGCGGGTGTAGGGGAATTCGCCCGGCAGTGGCAGCTGGACCGGCGTCTCCTGCGCGGTGTAGACCGGCGCGATCTCGATGTCGGAGTCGGTGATGATGCGGTTGTCGCGGTCAGTCATGGGCGTCACCGTCAGCCTGGACGAGTTCGGTCAGCACGCCCGAGGCTGCTTCCGGGTGGATGAACGCCACCTGCCAGCCGTGCGCGCCGGAGCGGGGCGTTTCATCGATCAGGCGCACACCGCGGGCTTTCAGTTCGGCCAGGGCGGCGGCGATATCGTCGACCCGGTACGCGACGTGGTGCACCCCTTCGCCCCGCTTTGCCATGAAGCGGGCGATCGCCCCTTCGGGATCGGTAGGGCTGATCAGTTCGACGAAGCCATCGCCGCAGGGGAATGTGATCGCTTCGATCCCCTGCTGCGGCACCGCGAAGCGGTGCGGATTGGTGAACCCGAGCGCCAGGTAGCGCTCCGCCTCCGCGTCGAGATCAGCCACCACGATCCCGGTGTGATGAACCTGCCGATACATGACCGCCATACGAATCCGGTGCTCCCGCGTTGCCCGCAACGTTCGATACCACCGGTGAGGATAACGCACGGCAACGGGTTCCGCGTTCCAGGTTCCGAGTTCTGCGTAAGGCACTCACACGCGGAACTCGGAACCCGGAACTAGAAACTCTCACGCGGAACCCGGAACGCGGAACTCGGAACCCGGAACCTCACTTGGCTCGTGTGAGTTTGCTGGGCCACCAGACGCGGGAGCCGATGTCGAAGGTCAGGGCCGGGACCAGGATTGTGCGGACGATGAAGGTATCGAGCAACACGCCGAAGGCGACCAGGAAGCCGAGTTCGATCATGAAGACTAGCGGCAGCACGCCAAGCACCGAGAAGGTGGCGGCGAGCACGATGCCGGCCGAGGTGATCACACCACCGGTGACCGCCAGTGCCCTCAGCATGCCACGGCGAGTGCCGATCACGGCCGCTTCCTCGTGCACGCGGCTCATCAGGAAGATGTTGTAGTCGATGCCGAGCGCGACCAGGAAGACGAAGCCGAGCAGCGGCAGCGACGGATCCATGCCGCCGAATCCGAAGAGATGATCGAAGACGAGCACGCTCGCGCCGAGCGCCGCCAGGAACGAGAGCACCACCGTCGCGATCAACAGCACGGGCGCCGCGATCGAGCGCAGCAGCCAGCAGAGGATCAGGAAGACGACGATCAGCACCGTCGGAATCACGACCAGGGAGTCGCGCACTGCCGCCTTGGCGACATCGCGCGACTCCGCGTCGCCGCCGCCGACGAGCGGATTGGCGGTCGAGGTGGTGAGCCGGCCGAGATTGGCGCGCAAGTTGTCGATGGTGGTGAAGGCCTCGCTGCTCGCCGGTTCGGCCTCCAGGGTGACGAAGAAGCGGGTGAGATCATCGGCGACCCCGCCCGGCTCCACGCTGACCACGCCGCCGGTGGCAGTAATGATCGACTCGACTTCATCAGCCGCGACCGATTCCACGATGACAATCGTCGGTGCGCCCGATCCGGCCGGGAAGCTCTGCGCCAGCAGCGTCTGTCCCTGAATCGACTCCGGTTTGGTGCGGAACGATTCGCCGGTACTGAGCGTGGTGTCGGTCTGGATCAGGCCAAGCGAGAGCACGCCGAGAAAGATCGCGGTTGAAATCCAGACGCGGCGCGGATTGCCGCTGATCCAGTGGCCGATCCGGCCCCAGAGATTCTGTTCCGGATTGTGCTCTTCGGCGGTGCCGGCCTTCGGCACGAAGGGCCAGAAGACCTTGCGACCGATGATCGCGAGGACCGCCACCAGGAAGCTGAGCATGCCGAAGAGCGCCGCCGCGATGCCGATCGCGCCGATCGGTCCGAGGCTCTTGTTCGAATTGAGATCGGCCATCAGCAGGCAGAGCAGGCCGAGGATACAGGTCGAGGCCGAGGCGAGAATCGCCGGCGCGGCCTGCCGGACCGCCGCCCGCAGCGCGTCGAGATGGTGATCGAACCGGCGCAATTCCTCCCGGTACCGCGCCAGGATGAGTAACGCGTAGTCCGTGCCGACGCCGAAAACGAGCACCGGCAGGATGCCGATGTTCTGGCCGTTGATATTGACATCGAGGTGCTTGCCGAGCACCCAGGCGCCGGCCATCGCCAGTTGATCGGCGAACGCCACCGTGAGCAGCGGCAGGATCCAGAGGATCGGGCTGCGGTAGGTCAGCAACAGCAGCACGGCCACCACGATCGCGGTGGTCATCAGCAACGTGCCGTCGATGCCGTCGAAGACTTCGGCGAAATCGGCCATGAATCCGGCCGGGCCGGTCACCTTGACCTCGAGCCCGTCGATGTCGCGGGAGAGCTGCTCCTTGAGCAGGCTGACATCGTCACTCTCGAAATCGTCGGAAAGCTCGACCGGCACCATCACCGCCAGGCCATCGTCCGAGGGGATCATCGGGATTTCGCCGCTCTCGGGGAACGTTGTCGAGATGCGGGCGATGTCGCCCTGGATCGTGCCCATGTCCTCATCTGTCAGGCCACCGTCCCGGTGGTAAACGATGATCGCGGTCATGGTGTCGGAGGCGTCGAAGCGTTCCTGAAGCCGGGAAACCTGGAGTGATTCCGCGCTTTCGGGCAACCAGCTGGCGGTGTCATTGTCCTGCAGGTCGTTTACCTTGCCTGCGAAGGGGCTGACCGCCGCCAGCAGGGCGATCCAGAAGAGAATGGTCAGCCAGCGACCGCGCCGCGTGGCCGGCACGGTCATGGCGTTCCAGACTCCGCTGTGGTCGTTCTTCGTTGAATCGTTTCCGGAATGCGTCATCGAATCCTGCTCCCGAGCTAGCGTGCGCGCGGAGCGATCAGACAGCGACCGCTCCGCATTCCGCTAATTGTCGTATGGCGTTGGCGCTATTCGACTTCCCGCAGGATTTTCTCGATATCGGTCAAGCGAACGCGCAGATCGATCACCGATTGCGACACCCGCGCCAGTTCAGTGGCGCTCGCTTCGCTGGAGGCGACGGCGCGCTGCGTGATCGAGCGGAGCTCCTCGCGGATTTCGTCGGTCGCTTTCACCTCGATCGATTTACGCGCGGTCAGAAAGATCTGCCAGATGATGACCGAGATGAGCGCGCAGCCAGCGACGACCGCCGAGGAAGCGATGATCGCATTTGGCCAGTTTTCCTGCGCGCGGGCCGATTCCTGGAGCAGGGTGACGCCCTGGCTGCTGACGGTTTCGGCGACGAGGGGAACGAGTGAAAAGTCCATCGGTTCATTGACTCCTGTCGGAACGTTCGGCGAGCTTCATCGCCCGCGCGGTTTCGGATTCCTGGCGAATGTGCTCGGTCAGGATGCGGCCGAGCTGCCAGATCAAGGTGCTGAAGATGGTGGTGGGCGCCGCGATGATGGCGATCCAGATCGCGGCTTCGGGCCAGCTCGGCGAACCGATCACTGCGCTGCCTCGGTGGACTCGGGCGGCGGTTCGTCGAAGGTAAGGTTCTCCGCCACCAGTGCGATCAACTCCGGCGTGATGCGAATGCTGAACGGGGTGGCTTCGAAGTACTTCATCGCCTTACCGTCCTCCGAGAGTTCGAGCGTGCCCCGCACTAGTCCGGCTCCTTCGAGTTTCTGCAGGTGCAGGTGAAGCAGGGGGCGGCTGATGTTCAGATCGCGAGCAAGTTGGCTCACATAGTTCCTCCTCCCGGCGAGCGCCGCCACGATCCGCAGACGGTGCGGATTGGCGAGCGCCCCGACGATTTTGAGCAGATCGTTTGCCGTAATCGGGTCTTCCACGTCAGGCACATCCTTCATGTGTCAGAAAAACCATACAGGTGGTGCAAGCGACCGGCAATACCGGTTAACCGGAATTCAGGATTGGGGGATTTTCGATCGAATAGCGAATTGGTTATAGCGGGTGCCGATGCTGTCGACAGGCATCAAATGCTGCGGGGTGGCTTTGTAGGGGAGGCCCTTGTGGCCTCCCGGTCGCCCGCAGGCGACGAACGTCGTACGCGACGGTCTGGTTTCCGTAGGAAACACCCTGATCCGCACCGGG
>JADLGF010000319.1 GCA_020849415.1 Thermomicrobiales bacterium | reverse complement strand
TCGGCCTGCTCCTCGAATACGCCTTCCGCTACCGGAATTACCGGCGCGTTTGGCTGCGCGTGATCGCCAACAACGAACGGGGCATCCGCGCCTATCGCGCCTGCGGATTCACCGAAGAAGGCCGGCAGCGCGAGCACGTTTACAGCGACGGCGGCTACCACGATCTCGTGCTGATGGGCATCCTCCGCTCCGAATGGGACGCTCGCACGGGTAGCGACACGCATTGACGACGCTCCCCTACCCGCCCGATCATCGCGGGACAGGCGGGAGCGCATCCGATCCGGGGGCAAGCAACGATGGGTGATGGAAAACGGCCGTTTCGGTTTGGGCTGCAGGTGCCGGGGGCGCCGACCGGCGCCGAATTCCTCGATCAGGCCCGCCGCGCCGAGGCGATCGGCTTCGATGTCCTTTCGATGCCCGATCACATCGGTAATCCGATGTGGTCCGTCTGGCCCGGACTCGCCGCCGCGGCGGCCGTCACCTCCACGATCCGGCTCTCCCCGTTCGTGATCGATAACGATTTCCGCAATCCGGCCATCCTCGCCGGCGAGACGGCGACGGTCGATGTGATCTCGAATGGCCGCGTCGATCTCGGGCTCGGCGCCGGTTGGGACCCGCCCGATTACACGCGCTCCGGCATCCCGTTCGATCGGCCCGGCGTACGGGTCGATCGCATGGTCGAAAGCCTCGGCATCCTGAAGCGGCTTTTCGCCAGTGAAACCGTCACCGCCCACGGCGAGCACTACACGATCACCGATTTCGAACTGCTGCCGAAACCGGTGCAGCAACCCCACCCGCCGATCCTGATCGGGGGTGGCGGCAAGCGCATGCTCGGCATCGCGGCGCGGGAGGCCGATATCGTCAGCGTGATCATGCAATCCCACCGCGAAGGGGGCATGAACATTGCCGACGGCACGGCGGAATCGTTCGACCAGAAGCTGGTGTGGCTACGGGAAGCGGCCGGGGATCGTTTCGAACGGATCGAACTGAACGCGCTGATCCAGCGGATTGTTGTCACCGATCACCCGGCCGAGCACTTCGAAAAGATGGCGTCGGATTTCGGCATGAAGGACGCCGCCCAAGCGGAGGCATCACCCCTGGGGTTGATCGGCTCGCTCGATCAGATCGTGGAGACGATCGAGGCGCGACGCGAACGCTGGGGCATCTCGTACCTCACCGTTCGTCGCCACTACGCCGGGGTCGATGTCATGGATGACCTGGCAGCGATCGTCAGCCGCCTCTCGGGTCGTTAGCGAAGGAGCTTGCGCCGTGAGCGTGCACGATTTCACTGTCACCGCTGCCGATGGCGAACCGGTCTCGTTGTCTGAATACGCCGGGAAGGCGCTGCTGATCGTGAACACCGCCAGTAAGTGCGGGCTCACGCCGCAGTACGAGGGGCTTGAGAAACTGCAGCATGATTTCGGCGGGGAAGAGTTCACCGTGCTCGGGTTTCCCTGCAACCAATTCGCCGGTCAGGAGCCGGGCAGCAACGAGGACATCCAGCAGTTCTGCTCGGTGAACTACGGCGTCACCTTTCCGGTGATGGCGAAGATCGACGTGAACGGCCGCAACGCCGATCCGCTCTACAAGTTCCTGAAGAAGGCCAAACCCGGGCTATTGGGCAGCACGATCAAGTGGAATTTCACCAAGTTCCTGGTCGATGCCGAGGGCGACGTGGTGAAACGCTACGCCCCCCAGGATGCCCCGGATACCATCGCCCCGGACATCGAGGCGTTGCTCAAGTCGGCCGACTGATCAGCCGGCGCGCTAGATATCCTCGGGGCGGCTGGCGGCGGCGCGGGGTTCCTCGCGCGCTTCCGGCACGTAGATGATGCCGCTGATGCGGCTCCCCTCGCGCTGGGTGAAAATCTGGGTCGCTTCCGGCTCATCGAGCGCGCGCACCAGCGCCGCCGCCGGCGATCCCCGGTGCGGCACCACGTAGACCTCGACATCCATTCGGTACGCCACGAGTTCGTTGCCGTCGGCGTCCTCGATCATGATCGTGTCGGGACCGGTGGGGGTCGATTCGACCGTGTAGTCCTCGACCTCGGACGTTTCCTCCTTCGGGGAGGAGAGCATGTAATCGCCCAGTTTCTTCAGTGCGAATTGGCCGCCGATCTTCTGCATTGGTGATTCTCCGTCGTCGGTGGTGCGAATTCAGGGTATCGCCGGACGGGCGATGATGCGGCGCGATTCCCGGCTGCCTAAGAGGATACCGCGCCGCCGGGATGAGGGCCGGTAGCGCTCCGGATGGCTCCTTCTAATAGAAGACGGTCAGCGTGCGGTGATAGGGCTCGGTATCGGCGGGGAGATTCTGGCCGGCTTGCCAAAGGAGCCAGTCAATCTCGCTGGCGCTCTGCTCCCGGCCGAAGCGGGCGAGCGCGCGGCGGAGTTCCTCGACGCCCCACACGGTGGCGGCGCGGATTTCGATCTCCTCCGGACTGCCGGGTGGAATCAACTCGCGCCGGGCGATGCGATCGGCCAGATCGGGATCGTACTGAAGGATGCCGAAGCGGCGCAGCACCTGCGGCACCTTGTAGTCAGCGAAGGCGGTCAGGCGATCGAGATCGGTGAAGCGGCCGAGTGCGTGTTCCTCCAGCGCCCCGGCCAGGTCGGCGGCCAGAATCTGGGCGCGCTTGTAGAAGCGGACCGACTCGCCCCGGTACCAGGCGATGTCATCGAACGAGGGGAGGGTCGTCGCCACCCGCGCCACCAATTCGAGGGCCGAGCCGTTACAGGCGCGGATCAGATTGGCGGCGGCCGAACGTCCGCCACCAATCTCGAGCAGGCCGCGTCCGAGTTCCTGCACGTTGGCGAGCCGGTTGCTGAAGAGCGGAATCTGGGCGCCGCCCGGCTCGGCGGGCCGGAAAATCTGGCGCAGATCGAGCGGGGTGCAGGCGGCCAGCCAGGCAGGATCGTCGAGCGGATAGCCCTCCTCCATGGCCCGGCTGAGCGCCGCCGCCAGCGCCCAGTAGCCATCGACGGTTTCGCCGCCCCACGCCACTCGCCAGCGCTCGGCCGGTTCGGGATTCTCGCTCCAGAAGCAGAAGTTGAGCGCATCGAGCGCGAAGACCCAGGCGGCGGTGCGCTCGGGATCGTTTGGATCGGTGAAATGGAGCGGATGCGCCCACGGAGTCGGGTCGGCGGGAATCGCCGCCAGTTCGGTCGCGGTCGCCTCGACCCGCTCCGGATCGATCGCCACCCAGGCCGCCCCTTCCACCACCGGGAGGGTGGAGGTCAGCACCCCAAGCGGATCGTCGTTCACATCCTCAACCCCGAAAACGGGCGCCACCGCCTCCTCCGATCATGCCGTCGTGCGTATACCGGTCAGTATCGGCCAGATCGCCCGGCTACGCGACGCCAGATCGAGCTTGCGATCCGGAGCTGGTTGCATCACACGTGGGCGGAGAGCACCTCGCGCAACGCTTGCAGGACGAGCTTGTCTTCGCCGGGCGTGAGGTGGTGCGGGTTGGGGGCGAGGGCGTCGTCCCCTTCCGGGAGCACCGCGATGCGCGGATTGCGTTCCCAGAGGGCTTTGATCGCGGCGTCCCGCTCCCCGTTGTGCAGATGGACGATGGCGCGGGGAATCGGCTGGCCACTGTGGGTGCGCTCGACCCGCTCGAGGGTGATCCCGGGCACATCCTGCAAGCCGGCGATCCAGCCATCGACCATCTTCGACCAGACCGCCGCCTCGTCCCGCTCGTCCTGGCGCAATGCCAGTTCGAGCGCGGCGAGAAGGCCAACCATCTCCTCCTTACCGACCTTGGCCGGACGCCCGACGCTCGGGTAAGGCCCGCTGTTGGCGCGACAGGCCGCGATCAGGTCCGCCCGGCCAACGATGATGCCGCTCGCCTGTGGACCGCGCAGTCCCTTGCCGCCGCTGAAAATCGCCAGATCGGCGCCCATTTCCTGCGTGTATCGCCAGAGGTTCGAAAGCGGCGGGATCTGATCGGCGGCATCGACGATGACCGGCACGTTCTTCG
>JADLGF010000318.1 GCA_020849415.1 Thermomicrobiales bacterium | reverse complement strand
TCCGCGTACGTACGCCCGATCGACCGAATCGCTGCGGTATACTCGCCACCACTTCCGGGCCGACCGGAAGCCCGTTTCGCAAGGAGTTGCACCGCCGCGTGGCCGGGGCCGATTTTCGTCGCTATTCAATCGACCGGCGCGGTATGTCGCTCAACGCCCCGGTTGCCATCCTGTCCTCGGCCCTGCTCGCCTTTGCCGATGCCTTTCTCCTGCCCGCGATCGTCATCGCCGCCGTCACCAGTCAACTGACCGACGATCTCCGCACCGTCGGTCTGGCCGTTTCGTTGGCCGGTGGACTCTGGTATTTGCCGCAGGTGCTTTCGACCGGCGTCATCCAGCACCGCCGGCGCGTGAAACCGGTCTTGCTGATCGGCGGCGGGGTCCGTGCGGCGGCCCTCGGACTCTTCGTCTGGATCGGCTTCCGCGCCGATGATTTCACCCGCTCGGAACTGCTCCGCTGGTTCCTGCTGGCGCTGATCATCAGCACCGTCGCCAGCGCCTTTTCGATTCCCCCGATGAACGCCCTCGCCACCCGCTCGGTGCGTTCGATCGAACGCAAGCAGATCTTCACCCGCCGCCCGATCCTGGCGTTGATCCTCGCCGTCGGGGCCGGACTCATCATCGCCCGCGTTTTCGGCCCCTCCGGGCCTGATTTCCCGCGCAATCTCACCCTGCTCATGCTCGCGGCGGCGGCGTCCGTAGCAGCCGGCACCTTCCTGGCCGGACTCATCCGCGAACCGGCCCGCCTGCAACCGCACACCACGCCGGCCCTCGGCGAAGCGGTCCGGGGTGCGTTGCACCAATTGAAGCTCGGCCCCTTCCGCCGCTTCATCTTCTTCCGCACCCTGACCGGACTCTCCGCCGGTTTCGACCCACTGATCATCCTTTTCGGGTTCAGCCAGCTCGGCGTCCCCTTCGGCTACATCGGCTATTACGTGGCGCTTTACGCCGGGGCGCGCCTGCTCGCGGAACCACTCTGGGCTCTGCTGGCCCGTTCGGCCGGACACCGGGCGCTCCTGCAAGCCACGACCTTCCTCCGCCTCCTCGCCCTCGGCGTGGCGCTCGTCCTCCCGTCCGTCGTCGAACGCAGCCTCTGGCAGGACAACATCACCACCGTGAACGCCCCGGCCATGGCGCTCGGACTCTCCTTCGCCCTCCTCGGCGCAGCCTCATCTGGCCTGGTCCGTGGCAGCTACGGTTACCTCAACGAAACCGTCGCCCAGAACAACCGCTTTTATGCGTCGGTGCTGACGAACACGATCCTCACCGTCACCGCTTTCGCCCCGATCCTCATCCTCGGCAACATCGCCGAGCGTGGCTACGAAGAACTGCTTGCGGCTGGCGCACTGCTCACCCTCATCACCCTGCTGGCGAGCGGTCTCCTCACCAACAGCGCCGCCACCGTCCGCTGGCGCGTCGCGATCGGCTCGACCCGCGTCGGCCGTGGCTCGATTCGGTAGCCGCCAGAAATACAGACTTGTCAGGTCAGAATTGATTGCGTATCATCGCGGCGCGGATGGTCACTTGCGCCCGTCCGGGGATGCGCTGCGCTTGCCCGCGTTGCGCCAGGTCAGGTCCGACACTTACCGTGAGCGCCGCTTCCGCTGTCCGCCAGAAACTCGACTTCTGCTCCACCTTTTCGGAGCGCACCGGCGAAGAACCGGCCGGAAGCGCCTGGGCGGTCCGCCGGCACCTGCTCTTCGAACTCGCCCTCCCCTGGCCCGAGTACTACATGAAAGCCAAGGCGGCGCCAGCTGGGCTCGTCGAGATGATGGAGAAGGTCTACGCCGATCTCCACTGGTCGGTCGTGCCCGGCATCAACGCCATCGCCCCCGATCCCGCCTACGCTATTCCGGGCAAGGTGCGGATGTTCCACTACACGCTGCCCGAGCCGCGACTCGCCGGCACCTACGCCTGCGAAGCCTACGCCGTCGATCCCGAGCGATTGCTCGATGCGATCCGGGCATTCATCTACGATCCGGCCGATCCGATGCTCGCCGAATTCCGCATCCCGCACGATCCGCAGTCCCGCGATCTGATGGTCTGCACCCACGGTACGGTCGATGTCTGCTGCGCCACCTTCGGCGCGCCGGTCTACAAACTGATGCGCGCCATGGCCGATCAGGCCGCAACCCCGACCCGCGTCTGGCGCTGCACCCACTTCGGCGGCCACCGTTTCGCACCGACCGCCCTCGATCTCCCCACCGGTCACTACTGGGGCCGGCTCAAGGCCGACAACGTCGCCGGTCTGGTGCACCGAAACCGGCCGGCGATCGACTACCGCCCGCTCTACCGCGGCTCAACATCGCTCGAAAACCCCTTCTGGCAGCGCGCCGAAGCCGAGTTGTTCGCCGCCGCCGGCTGGGGCTGGTTCGATACCAGCATCCTGGCGGTGGAGGGCGATCCGACCGAAACCGAGGGTGGCTCGGTCACGTTTCGCTTCAATCACCTAATCGCAGGCAATGGCGAGGTCGATATTCTGCTAACGCCGAATGGCGTCATCCAGACGCGCGGCGCCACCGACTCGCCGGAAACCTACGACGCGCCCCAGTTCATCGCCACGAAAACGCGCGAGGAGCCGGCCGGCATCCTCGCGCGCATCGCGGAAACATCGTTTACGGGAACGCTCTAGCCGCGCGGACCCGCCGCCAGCACCTCCGGCGCCACCTGATCGGCGTACTGCGCGAAGTTCTCCCGGAAGCTCCGGGCGAGGCGGTTGGCCGTCGCGTCGAACGCCGCGCCATCGCTCCAGGTCGAGCGGGGGTCGAGCAGACCGTCCGGCACACCCGGGCACCGCACCGGGACCGCGAATCCGAATACCGGATCAACCCGCGCCTCGATCTCCCGCAGCGAGCCGTTCGTGATCGCACCGACGATCGCGCGCGTCGCGCCGAGATCGATCCGTTCCCCAACCCCGAACTCGCCGCCGGTCCAGCCGGTGTTGACCAGCCACAGCGACGGCTGATGCCTCCGGATCCGCTCCATGAGCAGGTCGGCGTACACAATCGGGCTGAGCGGTACGAACGGTGCGCCGAAGCAGGCCGAGAAGGTCGCTTCCGGTTCGGTGACCCCGCGCTCCGTGCCCGCCACCTTGGCCGTGTAGCCGGAGAGGAAGTAGTAGGCGGCCTGTTCGGGCGTCAGCCGCACTACCGGCGGCAGCACGCCGAACGCGTCGGCCGTCAACATCACGATCGTGCGCGGGTGACCACCCCGTCCGCCCTCTGCCACCCGCGGCATGAATTCGATCGGGAACGCCGCCCGCGTGTTCTCGGTCACCGATTCGTCATCGAAGTCGGGCGCGCCGGTTGTCGGGTCGAGCGTCACGTTTTCGAGCACCGCACCAAATCGATTCGCCGCCGCGTAGATCTCCGGCTCCTTTTCGGCTGAGAGTCCGATCGCTTTCGCGTACAACCCGCCTTCAAAGTTGAAGACGCCGTCGTCGGTCCAGCCATGCTCGTCATCGCCGATCATCAACCGGTTCGGATCGGCGGAGAGGGTCGTCTTGCCAGTGCCGGAGAGTCCAAAGAACAACGCCACGTCGCCGTCCGCGCCGGCGTTCGCCGAGCAGTGCATCGTCGCGACGCCCTGGAGCGGCAGGAGGTACTGCAAAACACTGAAAATCGATTTCTTGATTTCACCAGCGTACTGAGTACCGGCAATCAACACTAGCCGGCGTTCGAAATCGATCACGATCGCGGTGCTGCTCCGCACGCCGTGACGCTCCGGATCGGCCGGCATCAGCGGCGCGTGCAGGATCGTGAAGCCGGGCGTCCAGGTCTCGTCGACGGTATCGCACGCCCGCTCCGGCTCGATGAAGAGCGTGCGAGCAAAGAGTGCGTGGGTCGCCAGTTCGGTGACCAGGCGCACCCGCAGTCGGTGCGCGGGATCGGAGCCGGCCACCAGGTGCTGCACCCAGAGTTCGCGCTCGTCGAGATACTCGAGGATGTCATCGAACAGCCGACCGGCGGCGGCCCGCTCGATCGGCTGATTGACCGCGCCCCAATCGACTCGCACCTCCGTCTCGGGATCGCGCACGATGAAACGATCGCGCGGGGATCGGCCGGTGTGCGCGCCGGTCGAGAACTCAAGTGCACCGTCCGCCGAAAACCGGCCCTGCCCGCGGGCGATGGCCGCTGCCACCAGGGCAGGAACGCCATCATCGATTGAAACACCCGATCGCGGAACGATCGAACCAGCCGCGAGTTGCCAGTTTTGAGCGGCAATAGCCACAAGATTCTCCTTTGCTCAGTGAGCGGGTCCCGGATCGCGAGCGATCGTGCCGACCGTCACAACCACGGGGCTGACTATACCCCGAATCGTGTGATTTATGATTTCAATCGTGTAACAAAGTGCACAGACGTATCATCGACCCGAATCGCGGTTCGGCCCGCGAGTCGCCAGCCGGTGGGATAATCTTCACCATTCGACTCGGGCGCCTGTTCGCGCCCGTTATCCTGATAGCTAGAAGCGGAAAGACGAATCACCCATGCCAGTCTATCGATCGAGAACCACCACGCACGGCCGCAATATGGCGGGCGCGCGCGGACTCTGGCGCGCCACCGGCGTGCGCGACGCCGATTTCGGCAAGCCGATCATCGCCGTCGTCAACTCCTTCACCCAGTTCGTGCCGGGTCACGTGCACCTGAAGGACCTCGGCCAACTCGTCGCCCGGGAGATCGAAGCCGCCGGCGGGATCGCCAAGGAGTTCAACACGATCGCGGTCGATGACGGCATCGCCATGGGCCACGACGGCATGCTCTACTCGCTCCCCTCGCGCGAGGTCATCGCCGATAGCGTCGAGTACATGGTCAACGCCCACTGCGCCGACGCCATGGTCTGCATCTCAAACTGCGACAAGATCACCCCTGGCATGTTCAATGCCGCCATGCGCCTCAACATTCCGGCCGTGTTCGTTTCGGGCGGTCCGATGGAAGCCGGTAAGGTGGTGCTGGGCGGTAAAACGCAATCAGTCGATCTGATCGACGCCATGGTCGCCGCCGCCGACAGCAACGTTTCCGACGAGGATCTCAGCGTCATCGAACGCTCCGCCTGCCCGACCTGTGGCTCCTGCTCCGGCATGTTCACCGCCAACTCGATGAACTGCCTGACCGAAGCCCT
>JADLGF010000317.1 GCA_020849415.1 Thermomicrobiales bacterium | reverse complement strand
GTCCCCGCCTTCGCAGGCCACTGAGAATCGACCCGAATCTCCAGGACGGTGTGTTAGCTCTCACAGAGCCGCCGGGAAGGTTGGAACGGGTGCCTATGACGTTTGCAGGCATCGATCGCCGCAGGCTGGTGTTGTAGGGGAGGCCCTTGTGGCCTCCCGGTCGCCCGCAGGCGACGAGCTCCGTCCGCAACGGCCTGGTTTCCCCGGGAAATACCCTGATCCGCGCCGGGTGGACCATCGCCTGCGGGCGATCGGGCGCCCACAAGGGACGCCCCTGCAACGGTTGGGTTCAACCCTCAACGGTGTCAACGCCAGACGCCCGCTTTAGGACCCGGCGGCGCTGGATGAGGGGCGGTGAAGTCGGGTCAGGAGGAGGTTTCCGCCATCGCTCATCCGGGGGTGCGCCGCCGGGAGTGGGGTGGCGCCGGGGCGTTCGGTGTTGATCGGGACTCCATGCGCCATCCCGATCCGCGTCGCCGCTCAGCGCCGTGAACATCCGGCCGGCGCTCTCACCGCCGGCCGGGCGAAAGGTGCTCGAATCAGGTGGTCGGCGTGGACTCCGCCGCCGGATCGTCGGTCGCCGGTTCATCCCCAGCGGGAGTGCGATCGGGGCGGTTGCTGCCCCGCTCACCGCCGGAGTTCCCGCGACCACGCCAGCCGTCGTGCGAACCCGGTCGCATCATGCCGACCGCGATCGGCACCGTAGCGGCATCAATCGCCGCCTTGCGCTCCTCGGCCGAATCGGCGCTGATCTCGCCCTCCGCGAGCCGGTGGTCGACCACCGCTTTCAGGCCATCGCGGATGGCCAGATCGATGCTGGTCAAATCGGCCACACCCAGGCTCCCCGACATGCTTTCGAGGAAGAGGGAGTAGTAGAGGAGCCGGGTCGTTTCAAAGTCCGCCGCCGGATCAGTCGCGTCCTCGGTATCCGAAGCCCCCGGGGTCGATTCCTGCGCCCCCGCCAGCCTGGCGCCAACCAGCGCCGCCGCGCCCAATCCGGCCCAGCCGGCCATCACCAGCCGGCGGGTGACGGGCCGCCCTTCGGTGATCGATTCCAGTTCGTCCATCTTCGTTCTCCTTTCGGGGCCGGTCCACTGCGATCGGCCCTGCTCCGGAACGCGGATCGTTCCTTCATCGCTACCCTAACGATTGGCGTGTATGGTTTCTGTAAGGTCTCGGCCGCCATTTCCATACGCGGGGCATATGCCCGGTTTGGCACCATCGCGACAGGGAGTTACGTGGTGGAGGGAACGAGCGATGCGGGTTCTGGTGATCGAGGATGACGCGGCGCTGGCCGATGTGCTGGCCCGCGGTTTGCGACAGGACGGCCTGGCGGTCGATCTGGCCGCCGATGGTGAAGAGGGGATCGAGAAAGCCGAGATCACCCCGTACGACGTGGTGGTGCTCGATCGCGGACTTCCCGGCATCTCCGGCGATGAGGTCTGCACCGCGCTGATCGCGATGGAAACGACGCCGCGCATCATCATGCTCACCGCCGCCGGGAATGTCGATGCCCGCATCGAGGGGCTCTCGCTCGGCGCCGATGATTACCTGCCGAAACCATTCGTCATGGCCGAGCTTATCGCCCGCATCCGCGCGCTGGCGCGCCGGC
This sequence comes from Thermomicrobiales bacterium, assembly GCA_020849415.1. GTDB lineage: Bacteria > Chloroflexota > Chloroflexia > Thermomicrobiales > UBA6265 > JADLGF01. Next base: position 10,300 of record JADLGF010000317.1, on the reverse strand, counting down.
CGAACGCCGCCACGCCGCCGCAACTGGTCGCGGGCGATCTGGTGATCGATGTGGCGAAGCACACAGCCACCCGTAACGGCCAACCGCTCTCCCTGACCCGCAAGGAGTTCGGGGTGCTCGAAACGATCATGGCGGGGCAGGGGAAGGTGGTCAGTTCCGAGGAGTTGCTCGAGCGCGTTTGGGACGAGGAGGCCGATCCCTTCACGAACGCGGTCCGGATCACCGTCATGACCCTCCGCCGCAAACTCGGCGAACCGCCCCTGATCGAGACCGTCATCGGCGTCGGCTACCGGATGATGGAAAGCGGCTGACCATGTCCGTGCGGCTCCGACTGACGCTCCTCTATGGGCTGCTCTTCTTCATCGCCGGGCTGGTGCTGCTCGTCTTTCTTTACGGTTTGCTTAATCGCTCGCTCGATCCCGCCGAACCGATGCGTCCCTTCAACGATCCCGGTCAGCAACAAGGCCAGCGGGGTGGACCGCCGCAAGAAAGCGACGAGGAGGACGATCGGCCGATCGCGGAACGCCTTGCGGATGCCCGGCGCGAGGAGCGCCTCGGCGCCCTCCGCCAGGTACGGGTGCAGGGTGGGTTGGCGCTGCTCGCCACCGGTGGCGGCGCGGTGCTGCTCGGCTGGGTCGTGGCGGGCCGGGTGCTGAGCCCGATCCGCGATATCACGCTCCACGCCCAGCAGGCGTCCGACAAGACGCTTGATCAACGCATCGATCTGCGCGGTCCTGAAGACGAACTCAAGGAGTTGGCCGACACGATCGACGGCATGCTCGATCGCCTGCAGAACGCCTTCGAGAGCCAACGCCGCTTCTCGGCCGAGGCCTCGCACGAACTGCGCACGCCGCTGGCGATCATGCGCGCCGAGGCCGATGTCGCGCTCGCCTCGCCCGATGCCACCGCGCGCGAAAAGGCGCTGGCCGGCGCGATCGTGGCGGCGGTCGATCGCTCCGAGCGCTTGATCGATGGCCTGCTGGCGCTCGCCCGCAGCGAGAGCAGCCTGCGCGATCACGATCAGGTCGATCTGGCGGAATTGGTCGGCAATGTCGTCGGCGAGCAGGTCCGCGCCGCCGATCTGGCCGGCATCGAACTCGACCTGACGCTCGATCCGGCGGTGGTGCTCGGCGATCGGGCGCTGCTCTGGCGGCTGGTCGGCAACCTGATCGAGAACGGCATTCGCTACGGGGTGCGCGGCGGTTGGCTCGATATCCGGGTCGGCACGCGGGACGGATTCGCCGAACTGGTGGTCGCAAACAATGGCCGCGTCATTCCGGCCGCGCAGGTCGAGCGCCTCTTCGAGCCATTCGCCCGCGGCGATCAGGCGCGCCTGGCGGCGTCAGGCCACGGTCTTGGACTCGCCATCGTCCGCTCGGTCACCGACGCCCACAACGGCACCGTCGCCGCCCTCGCCAATCCAGACGGCGGCCTGACCGTGACCGTGAGAATTCCCGCCAGTCAACCTTAAGGGGCGAAACCCCTTCCTTCTCCAACGGCCGATCGATTCCGGGGTCTTCTTACCCATCACCAACCCCGTCATTCTGACGGTGTTTGTCTTGAATGGAGAGAAGACAACAATTCGGAACAACGCTCCGTCTTGTGGCTTCGAGCCACAGAGCCTACGCCGGCTGGGGTTCAGCAGCCGCGACCTCTTCCTGCAAGGCCGCGGCGGAGAGCGCCTCATTCTCAGCCTGGCGCTGATCGAGCGCCGGCTTGATCCTGATCAACCCCACTACCGAACTCATCCCGATCAGCCCGAAGATCACCCAGGGCATCCACTGCAAATCACGCCCGTGACTCGCGTCGTAAATAACGCCGCCGAGGAAATTCCCGGCGCCGCCGCCGAACGCCATCGAAAGCTGGCCGATCCCCATGAACGCCCCGAGCGCCTCCGGCCGCGCCAGGCCGGCGACGGTGGTTTGCTGACCCGGCCGCGCCAGCACCATCCCGACCGAAAAGACAAAGACGCAGATCAGCAACGGGAAGATCGAGTCCACCAGCGCGATCGAACCCATTCCGATCGCGATCAGCACGATGCCGCCGGTGAGGAGATTGAAGTTGCTCACCCGGTCTTCGAGGAAGCGGGGCAGGAGGTACCCGAAAGCGATCATTACCGCCGAGTTCACGGCGTACACCCACGCCACCGCCTGCGGTCCGGAGATGTTCGTCACGAAGAGCGGCAGCGAAATCGAGTACTGCGCCCACATGAACATGTAGCCAAGCAACAGGATGTTGAAGAGCATGAAGAGGCGATCGCCCAGTGCCAGCTTCAGGCCGGCGGTCGCGCTCCGCCCTCCGATGCTGATCTTCACCGATGGCAAAAAGAAAAGGTTCATCAAAAAGACGGCGGTGAACGCCCCGACCCCGACCAGTGCCACGGTTGTGAAATCGGCGCCGAGCGCGAACGCACCCGCCTGCGTACCGAGACTCGTGCCGAGTCCGGCCACCACGCCGTTGAGGGAGAAGAAGCGGCGGCGCTCCTCGGGGGTGGTCAGCGCCACGATCGCCGCCTGTTCCGGCGCCTCGAAAAAGCCGCCGCCGATCCCCATCAGGATCATCGCCGCCAGGAGCATGAGGTAGGAGTCGGCAATGGCGACCATGGAGAAGCTGATGATCCGCAGGCCCATGCCGAAGCAGATCAGCGGCTTCGCCCCGATCCGGTCGGCGATCGCGCCGGTGACGGAACTGATCCCCTGCTGCAGGAACTGGCGCGCCGCCAGCACCGCCCCGACCGAGGCCGCGGTCCAGCCGAGGTTATCGACGTAGTGAACCGTGATCAGCGGAATGACCGCGAAGAAGCCGCCCCAGGTGAAGAACGACGTCCCGAGCAGTACCGCGAGACCGCGCTTTCGCGCCTGCTCGGGCAGCGCGCTTACCGTTTGCACAAACGCCGCCCCAGCCCTATCCCCACGCGTGCCGACCACGCCCTTCGGAGTGTAACGGCACCCGAAGCAAAATGAGCGAGGTCTCCCTGCCTACCATCGGGAAGACCTCGCTCATTTTGCCGTCCAAAGCCGCGGAGCGGCTTCCGTCACTAGCGTCGGGTTTCAACCCGATGGCCGCCAACCCGACCATCGCGATCTACCCCCAGAAAAGATCGATCGTCTGGAAGATCAGCCAGCCAAGACCGGCGCAGGCCGGGATGGTCACGAACCAGGCGGTCACGATCCGGCCGGCGACTCCCCATCGTACCGCCGATGCGCGCCGGGTGGCGCCGACGCCCATGATCGAGGAGGAGATGACGTGGGTGGTGGAAACGGGAATACCGAGCCGGCTGGCGACCTCGATCACCGTCGCGGCGGCCGTTTCGGCGGCGAAGCCATCGATCGGCTTGAGTTCCACCACCTTCAGGCCCATCGTTTTCACGATCCGCCAGCCGCCGGAGGCGGTGCCCAGTCCCATCGCGGCGGCCGCCGCCAGCACCACCCAGAGCGGCACATTCCACTCATCGCCGCTCCAGCCGTGGTAGGTGGCGAGGGCGAGGGTGATCACGCCCATCGTCTTCTGTGCGTCATTGTGACCATGGCTGTAGGCCATGAAGGCGGCCGACACGATCTGCGCCCGGCCGAAAATGCGGGTAACGCGGTGGGGCTTCCAGCGGGCCACCAGCCAGAGCAGGCCGATCAGCAACAGCAAGGCGCCGAGAAAACCGAGAAGCGGGGAACTGACCATCCCCTGCAACACCTTGGAAACGCCGTCCCGCTCGATCGCGTCCACGCCCCGCGCCGCAATCCCGGCGCCGACGATCGAGAAGACAAGCGCGTGACTCGAACTGGAGGGTATGCCGAACCACCAGGTGATCAGATTCCAGGTAATCGCCGCGAGCAGCGCCGCGATCACGAGTTCCTGCGTTGCAAGTTCCGGTGAGATGATTCCCTTGCCGACCGTCGTCGCCACGGCGGTGCCGGTGAGCGCCCCGACCACGTTCAACACGGATGCCATCAGCACCGCCTGACCCGGGGAGAGGACGCGGGTGGCAACGGACGTGGCGATCGCGTTCGCGGTATCGTGGAAGCCGTTGATGAAATCGAACGCCAGTCCGAGAATGACGATGACGATCAGCAGGATCAGCGCTGATTCAGGCATATTTCAGCAACATGCCTTCCAGCGTGTTCGCCAGGCTTTCGGCCTGGTCGGTGGCGCGGATCAATGCGGTGTGGATTTCACCCCAGCGCATCACCCGGATGAGCTGCGTCACCTCCGTCACGCCATCGTACTGATGCGCGAGCGCCTGCATCTGCAAGAGGTCGGCTTCGTTTTCGAGGCCGTGGAGTTCGAGGATATCGTCGCGGAGCGCCTCGCGGTGCTTGTTCATGGCATCGAGCAGCGGCATAACGTGCGCCAGCCGATCCGCCTGCTTCACCAGGATGTCGCTCAACTGGCGGGTGATTTCGGTGGCGTCGCCGAGGTTGTAGAGGCCAAGGCGCTGACCGGCTTCGTTGAGACCATCGACGAAGTCATCGAGTTCGCTGGCGAGCGCGTGGATGTCGTCACGGTCGATCGGCGTCACGAACGTGGAGTTGAGCGCGCGGAAGATCTTGTGCGTCACCTCGTCGCCCGATTGCTCCAGCCGCTGGAGTTCAGCCGTTCGCTCGAGCGTCGGACCGTCCTCCACGATCGCTTTCAAACGGCGAGCCGCTTCGGCTCCGTTCTCGGCCGCTTCCGCGAAGAGCGTGAAGAATTGCTCATCACGCGGAAGGAACTTGGCCAACACCATGTTACGGTCCTTTATCAATACGCCACCGGCGAAAGGCTCGCCGCGGTCGCATTTTACATTCTTTTAATGGTTCCGTTCAGTCTGGCACCGGCATTTCTTCGGGGTCATTCTGGCTTAGTTTGTATCGATAACTCCGGAGTGTCAGGTCCATCGAAAGGAGTCGCGTTGTGAATCCATCATTAGTAACTGATGCCCGCGTCAATGCCGGGCGTCTTATGGCGCGCCTGGCCGCGATGGCGGAGATCGGCGTGACCCCGGGCGGCGGGGTTACTCGTCTCGCACTCTCCGATGAAGACCGCGACGCCCGTGATCTCCTCTCGGCCTGGATGCGCGAAGCCGGGCTGGAGGTCCGGTTCGACGATGTCGGCAATCTCTCCGGTCACCGGCCCGGCCGCCGCTTCGCACCGCCGGTGTTGATCGGCTCGCACCTCGACACCGTCGATAAAGGCGGCCGGTTCGATGGCGTTCTCGGGGTGCTGGCGGCGCTCGAAGTGGTGGAAACGCTGAACGATCTCGGGATCGCCACCGATCTCCCGATCGCTGTCGTGAACTGGACCAACGAGGAGGGGGTTCGCTTCGAACCGGCCATGACCTGCGCCGGCTACGCCGCCGGGCGTTTCACCCGCGAGGAGATCTACGCGAAGGTCGACCGCACCGGCCACCGCTTCGAGGACGAACTGCGCCGGATCGGGTATCTCGGCGAGATCGGGAATCGCCCCCTCCCCGCATCGGCCTATCTCGAACTCCACATCGAGCAGGGACCGGTGCTCGAAGCCGAGGGGCTACCGGTCGGGGTGGTCGGCGGCATCGTTGGCATCACCTGGAGTGAGGTGACGATCACCGGCCAGGCTGATCACGCCGGACCGAGCCCGATGCACCTGCGCCACGATGCCCTCACCGCGGCGGCGCACATCATCGCCGGCGTCGAACGAATCGCGATCGAGCAGGATGAGACGGCCGTCGCCACGGTGGGGCGGCTGGCCATTCATCCGAACGTGATCAACACCCAGCCGGGGCAGGCGATCTTCAGCGTCGATTTCCGCCATCAGGATCCCGCCGTCCTCGAACGGCAATATGGCCGGCTCGAAGCCCTGGTGGACCGCGTCTGTGCGGAGCGGGGCGTGACGGGCACAGTCAACCGCTTCTGGACCAGCGAGCCAACCCCGTTCGACGCGGGAGTGCTGGACGCGGTGCGTGAAGCAGTGAATAGCCTTTCACTGCCAAACCGGGAACTCTGGTCAGGCGCCGGGCACGACGCCAAGTACGTCGCCGAACGCTGCCCGTCGGCGATGATCTTCGTCCGCAGCCAGGGTGGACTCTCCCACTGCGAAACAGAACTCAGCCTGGCGGAGGACATCGAAGCGGGCGCGAACGTCCTCCTCCGCGCCACCCTGTCCCTCGCCGGATCGTAAGATCACTCGCCCATGATCGCGCGGAGTTCCTCGGTCGAGCGGGGAATCAGGAAATTGCGGATCGCCTCGGCCGAATCGGCCTGGGTCGATTCCGGCGATTGCGCCAGGTAGATCACCCAGGGCAAGGCCGTGGCGTCAGTGGTGATTCCCGGCACACCCTGCAGCCCTTCCTGTCCGCCCGTGAGCACCACTTCCGGACCGGGCGTGATGCTGCCGGTCGCCAGCGCCACCCCGGCGATGCGCGCCTCATCACCCGACCCCAGGTTGTAGACCACGTAGGTCGTGCCATCAGCCGATACGGTGAGGGCGGGGTAGGTGCCGCGATTGCCGAAGGTGATCAGGATATCGCCGCTCCACTCGGTCGAATTCACCGGCAGCCGGCGGAGGAAGAGGAACGTATCGGTATTCTGCCGCCCGAAGACGAACACCACCCCGCCGGTCGGATCGGCCTCGAGATCGAGCAACCGTCCGCCGAAGGCTTCGCCGCGTCCGGCGATCATCGGCAGCGCCGCTGCCCACGGCGTCTCGGCGGCGGTGGCGGCGACATCGGCGATCTGGATGTGCGACCAATCGACCCGGTTCGCCGCGCTCAGATTGCCGGTCAGGTAAACCGACCAGACGACCACCAGCCGATCGCCATCCACCGCCAGCAACGGCCGGTTGGTCGCCTCGGTGTCCGCGTGCTCATTCACCGGCGCCGGCGTCACCCAATCGCCATCCGGCGCCCTGAACGAGAAGAACACATCGGCGTTGGCCGGCGAGGCCGCCCGCGCTTCCTCGCTGAACCGGCGCTGATCCTGCCAAACCACGTACAGCGTGTCATCGGCCCCGATGCCCAGTGACGGCGAAAGCTGATGCCCCGCCCGGGAATTGGCGCCGACATTCTCCGGCCGCGACCAGGTGCCGCTGACCTCGCGCACCATGTACTTGAGCGTGCTCAGCGCCGCCGGCGCATCCACTTTCCGGTCCGAGAAGACGATGTGCACGCGCCCGTGCGAATCGACCACGCCGCTGACCCCGAACTGGAGATTGCCGCCTTCCGGCAGCGGCACGGCGGTGCTCCAGGCGCCGGTCGCCGGATCGTAGGTGGAGTAGACGATCTTGCGCACCAGGGCATCGGCCGGCGTGGGCGTGGCGGGATCGGCCGCCGGCCGCTCGGCGCTGAAGAAGGCGATCGCGCCGCCATCCGGCAACCGCAGGATGATCGGACTCCAGTCGATCCAGGGGTGGTAGGCACTCGCCGCGCCGCCGCCCCAGGCGACTTCGAACACGCCCCGTTCGATCGCGTTGGGGCGGTTGACGCCATGCGGGCCGGTGCACTGGCCCCAGAGTCCGTTCGTGCGCAGTTGCGCTACCTGCAGGCTGTCACGGAACCAATCGGCGAAGACCGCGCCCGGACTGGTGACGTTGTCGGCGTGGCCGGAGACGATCAGGTCCTGGTTGATCAGCACCCGCTGACCTTCCTGGAAGGGGAGCCAGAGGTAGACTTCATCCTCGCCCTCGATCTCCTCGACCAGTACGTTGTACCCGACAACCGTTTCCAGGCGCTCCTCGGCCCGGTTGGCGAAACAATCGTTCTCACCCGGCGGATCGACGCCGTACATCGCCCGCTCGCCCTCCACGCCGCCGGCCAGTTCCACCGTCTTGCCATCGACCACGCGCGTGATCACCGCCGCGGTCAATGAGGGCGCCGAGGCCACCGGCGGCAGATCATCAAACCCGAAATCGAGCGCCATCCGGTTCTGCAGCGGCAGGGCGTTGAACTGATAGACGAGCGCCGGATCACGCTGTCCGGCATCGATCTGGAAAACGAGTACGAAGCGGCGGGAATCGCCCGATTGCAGCAAGGTGTTGTCGCTCACGCGGCGCGGGTTCATGTTCAGGGAAGCGGCGGTCTGCTCGGTTGTCGAACGCGCCATGCCACCCGTTTTGCCGCCCGCCAGGCGGAGCTTGAAGCGGGAGGGCTCGACCGAGGTCGAGAGGGTGCTGAAGTTGATGACATCGACCACGACCGCCACCCACTCGCGGCCGCTGCGCGCGTTCAGCCCGAGTTCCGGGATCGCCGCACCCCGCTCGGCGCGTTGCAGCACGATCCGGAAGAGCCCGTCGATAAAGGCCGGCTCAAGCATCTCCACCGGCTCGGGCGTGGGGGTCGGGGTTGGTTCGACGTAGGGAGTCGGCGTGTTTTCGGCAACGGCGGTGCCGGCGAAATCGGTGCCATCCTGCGCTCCGGCGCCGGCGTTCCACACCGTCATGAGCCCGGTCAGCAGCATCGCGGCGGCCAGCATGACGGCCACGAAGCGAACGGTTCGGGTGGGGTGCGCGGCGCCGGCCATAGATGATTCCTCCTGCGACCGGCGCGCGTGAACGCCTCGGCCTCCCGCTCCTGGTGAGCGTGCCCGCTCGATGGTGATCGCTACCCTACAACGCACGCCCCGGCGCGGCAAGATCGCGCCGCACCTCCGGAATCGCGCCGCGGATCGCGAAGGGTCTGCCGGTTATACGTTCAGAATCAGCTTTGCGGTCGTGAAATAGATGAAGAGGCCGGTGCCATCGACCAGCGTGGTGATCACCGGCGCGGAAACGACGGCCGGATCGACCTTCAGCTTCTTCAGGATCAGGGGGAGCACCGCCGCCACCGTGGCCGACCAGACGCAGATGATCGCGATCGTGATCGCCACCACCAGCCCGACATCGGAGCCGACCCCGAGCAGTTCGGCCCGGCCCAGCGCCACCAGCGCCATCACCGCGCCCATGATCACCCCCACTGTCGCTTCCTTCATCAGCACCCAGCGGACATCGCGCAACTGCACCTCATCGACCGCCATGGCGCGGACGAGGGTCGCCACCGTCTGGCTGCCGACGTTGCCGCCGGTGCCGGTGAGGAGCGGGATGAAGAAGGAGAGCGCCACCACCTCGATGCTGATGTCCTCGAAGAACTTCAGCACGCTGCTCGTGTAGGCGCCGGCGATGAAGAGAAAGAGCAGCCAGGGCAACCGCCGCCGGACCAGCAGGCCGATCGGCGCGCGCCGGTACGAGATATCGAGCGGCGAGGAACCGCCGAGGCGCTCGATGTCTTCCGTCGCTTCCGCTTCGAGGACATCGGCGATATCGTCCTGCGTCACGATGCCGATCAGGCGGAGATCCTCATCCACCACCGGCACGGCCAGCAGGTTGTAATCGGTGATCAGGCGCGCCACCGCTTCCTGATCGTCGAGCGCCCGCGCAAAGACGGCGTCGCTCACCATCAGGTCGCCGACCGGCGTTTCCGGCCGGGAGAGCACCAGCCGGTGCAGCGAGAGCACGCCCAGCAGCCGCTCATCGGCGTCGATCACGTAGACGTAGTAGATCGTCTCCGCTTCCTCGGCGACCTTCCGCAACGCCACCACCGCCTGATCGGCGCGCATGGTGGGGGAAATGGCGACGAAGGCGGGAGTCATGATGCCGCCGGCCGATTCGGGCGGGAAGGCGGCCAGTTCCGAGAGCTCGGCCGCTTCGTCCGGCTCCATCTGGATCAGGATCTGTTCCGCCTGCGCTTCGGGGAGTTCCGCGAACACATCGGCGGCATCGTCCGGGTCCATCTCCTCGAGGAGATCGGCCGCTTCGTCGTGCGGCAGGGTCTGGATGTAGTCGGCGGCCTGTTCCGGGTGGAGTTCGCCCAGGATATCGGCGCGCCACTCGTCCTCCTCGACCGATTCGAGCAGGATCGCCACCTCTTCCGGTGAGAAATCGGTGACGAGATCGACGAATTCGGAGGGCCGGATTTCCGCCAGCAACGCCCGCAGCGCCGCCTGGTCGCGTTCAGCCAGCAATGCGCGCACACGTTCCTCGAGTTGCTGCACGGTTTCCATGGCCGTTTCCTTCCGAACCGCTCCGGACCCGACCAACGCGGGCCGCCCGAATGATGCCACGTTCCACGCGCGTTTCGGGTTAATCTTTGGCGTCCGTCATCACGCCGTCCGAGTCCCGCATCGGCTACCATCAGCGGCGAACGATGGGCGAGGACAACCGGTTCTCGAAGGGAGGGGACGACCAGGCGATGGCGAAGACGACCGTGATCACCGGCGGCACGATCGTGACCGACACGGGCGAATACCGGGCCGATCTGGTGATCGATGGCGAGCGCATCGCCGGCATCGTGGCCGACGGGAGCGAGATTCCCTACGCC
>JADLGF010000316.1 GCA_020849415.1 Thermomicrobiales bacterium | reverse complement strand
CCGTTCAACGACGCGCTGAACCTGAAGAGCGGGTTGTTGCGGATGTCGGTGGCGCGTGTGCTGCCGGGTCAGGATGTCGATCATCACGATCACCACACCATGGCCGAGGTCTATTTCCTGATGCGGGGGAAGGGTCAGTACCGGGTCAACGACCAGCTGATCGACGCCGAGCAGGGAACGGGCATGTACTTCGAACCGGGCGTGATGCGCTCGGTGGTGAACAACTCGAACGATGTCGCCTGGTGGCTCTTCGTCGGCAGCCCACCGGAGACGAAACCGGAGTAGGCGGACGAGGTTCCGAGTACTCGGTTCCGCGTTCCGGGTCGGATCGCTTGGGGGTGGATTCACAGGGTTCGAAACCCTGTTCCAAGTCAGACGAAAACCCCTCCGGGGTTGATGCTGAGTGATGCTCAACTCAGTGCCGGAGGCACTTTCGTCCCTAGCCTTATGCTTCGAGCATAAGGACCACCAAACCTCGACACTCACTACCGGAACCCGGAACCCGGAACCCGGAACATCGTTGCGTGCAACAACATGGAGGTTTCGGCGGTGTCCGAACGGTTTGACTTGTCCGGACGGGTGGCGCTGGTGACCGGAGCGGGCAACGGCATCGGTAAACGACTCGCCAAGGGGCTGGCCGAGGCGGGGGCGGAGGTCGTCGTCGCTGATATCGATGGCGCCGCGGCCCTGGAGGTCGCGGCGCCGATCGGCGGGATGGCGCGGGTGGTCAATGTCACCGATCCCGCCTCCGTGGAGGCGCTCTTCGCGGCGATCGATGCTCAGTACGGCCGGATCGATGTTGTCGTTAACAACGCCGGGGGTGGCGGCGGCAACGCGCCGACGCTCGAGCTGAAACTCGCGGACTGGCAGGCCGGCATCGACCTGACCCTGACCAGCACCTTCCTCTGCGCGCAGCAGGCGGGCCGGCGGATGGTGACGCAGGGCGGCGGCAAGATCATCAACGTGGCCTCGGTGTACGGAATGGTCGGGCACGAATCGGCGCTATACGATCTTCGGCCCGACGGCGAGCCGCCCGAATCGCTGACCTACCTCGTGACCAAGGCGGGGGTGATCAACCTGACGCGCGGGCTGGCCGTCTACTGGGCGAAGCACAATATCCAGGTCAACGCGATCGCACCCGGGATGGTGAAAACGGAGCGTCTGGGTCAGCAGATCAGCGAAGCCGCCTGGGACCGCCTCGCCGCCCGCACGCCGATGGGTCGCCCCGCCAACCCGGACGAGCTGGTCGGCGCCACCATCTTCCTCGCCTCCGACGCCTCGTCTTTTATCACAGGCCAAACCCTCGTCATAGACGGCGGCTGGACGTCGGTGTAAATTGGGCGATCCGGGCTTGCGTCAGGCGGCGCTGCAGGTGAACGGTGACCGTGTCACCGATCTCCTTGCCGAGTTGTTTGCGGAGCTTGGTATTGATGGAGAGCATGTGCCCGCCTTTGCCGGTCACCATCAATCCGACGTTGAGCACCGGGATGCCGTCGACAGTGGCATCAACCCGAACCGCGCGCCCGGTGCCGAAGAACTCCGCCGAGCCGGGCATCTCCACACACGACCAAATCTCTCCTTTGACATCCACCCCAATCGGCGCGGTGAATGTGTGATCAAGTGCAACCGGTTCAGCCATAGATCCTCCTGTTCGGTTAATCGCTCCGTTTCCGGGCGGTTGTCGAGACAAACTGGCCGGTGTCGCTGTCTTGCTCGCCTTCGACCTCATATATCACCTGCCAACCCTAGGTGATTGTGGGTATCTGAGTCTTAGAACGTCCGGCAATAGGCTGAGTTCTCTTCGGCCCGCGAGCACCTTGCAAAAGGAAAATATTCGGACTTCCGGACATTGTTGAACCAGGGCGTGAAAGACTAACCAAGGTCGCCGCGCCTATTGCCGGTCGCTCTTAGTCTGGTTGCTCTTGGGTTAGCACCGAGTAATGAAAACTGTTAACTCCAACGAGACTTTAGAAAGTCCAATCCTCTGCTTCCATTAGTCCCCACTTGTCTAGACACTCCACGTTGTACTTCTTGCATATGTCTGGAATCTTCCACTCCTTCTTTCCTTCATCTGAAACTACACACCAATGATTGAGTTTACCGATAGCAACAAGGAATAAATCGGCCTTGTTCTTGTTCTCAGGCTGGACATAATAGCTGCGAAGATACGCGTGATCCGACGTGATTTGCCCTACGATTGCTCCTTGAAAGCCATCCATCTCAATAACACAGCGCTTGGGCAGAGAGTTCTTCCATCGAAGGCACGATTCGGTTCCTTTTGCCTGTAGTTCCTCGTATACCTGCCGATGAATAAAGAGACGTCCATCTTCGATGAGATCATCAAGCTTCCCCCACAATCCGGGAAATCTTTCAATTTTGAAGTCACGGTGCATGTTGATTATCACACTCGTGTCCAGACAATAGATTCGCTTTTTCATGGACGTACCATGTCCAGGCGATCGGCCAGTACATCTATCCAGCGGACTTTTGCAAATAGTCGATCGGCCACTTCGCTATCAGTGGCTATTCCCAGATTTCGCGCACGCAGAACTGCCTCCACATAAGGCCGGCCCAAATTTCGAAGGATCATCACGTCTCTATCCGGACCACCGGTCAATTCCTTCTTGGATTTTGGTGATGAATACTGCGCTTGGAGTTGTGCCCTGATGTCTTGATAATGCGACCTAGTGGTGAGCCCAAGAGTCAGGAGCCGCCGGAGCACAGCTTCCCGACTTACCCCATAGGGTGCGGCGAGTTCAGACAATTGGTCTAAATTCCACATTCGATGATTGGGGTAGCGCACGATAAGTGCCTCGCTAAGGAGTCTCTGTGCTGGTATCAAGGCAGAGGCCGCGATCTCATTGCATCGAGCTTCGGTGCCGTGGTTCCCCAACACCCCACCGCACAAGCATTCATCGCCATCGATGATGTGAACTATCTCGTGAACGACCGTAAAGAGGCGAGCTGAGTCACTATCTGCACCGTTGAGCACGATCATTGGAAAACTAGCGTCAGAGATACAAAACCCACGCATGTCCTGAACGGATATGCCGCTTACCTGCGCTACAAGGATTCCCTTCGATTCAATTGCTGCGATCCATGCTCTAAGAAGAGACGACGACGATCTGGAATCAAAAGCTCTGGTCTGCTCTGAAATACCAAGCCAGTCGCGGATACTCCGAGCTACATCGTCTACGGCTTGCTTCGGATCGATCAATGGCAGATGGAGCTGTGACTGAATTACGCCTTCGGCCGCCAATTCATTCATGTAAGCGACTTGCGCACGAACGCGATCTATCTCTTTTCGTAATGCGGGGCTAATTTGACCAAGCTTTTCACTAGCAATAGTTCTAAAGTCTGCGGGTGCCTCGAAGCCAGACGAGGGAGGATCCTGAAGAAAAAAAACAACGGGTGATAGGCCGTAAAGATGTGACAGCTTGCGGACTAGAGATGGGGACGGGGATTCAAGTCCGTCCTCGAGGGCAATAAGAGTTTCTTGCGACAGTTTGAGCTTTTCAGCCGCATCTTCAATCCCATATCCACTTCGTTGACGCGCCCATACTAGCGCTTCGGGTAGTACCTCGATATTCGACTTCGCCATGCAGATCCACTCACGCGTCTTGAATTGGTGAGAATTGTATGGCATTTGGTCGCCACTCGTTCCTTGAGTGACCGACCCGCTGCTCCTTAGTTTTCAGTTGCTCGGACGAACCCGTACAGCTTCTCCACGGAGGCGTGGTGACCCTCGCCACGCGGATCAGGCTTACCGGCAAGGTAGCTCGGGAGGCGGTCGAGGTGGTAGTGCCAGCCGACGCGGTGGTCCGCTGAGAGATCCTTTTCGCCGATGCGGTTGGTGAGGACGAAGAGGGTTTGCTCGCCGTGGGCGAAGAGTTCGAATCGGACGATATTCCCCGTATCGTCATCGAACTGGAACTCGAGTACGCGGGGTGGTTCCACCTTCAGCACCGGGTAGGTGTACGTGCCGTAGCCGGGGAAGGTCATGGTGATCGAGCCGCCGGCGCGGGCCTCGATCTCCGTTTCGGTGAACCAGCCGCTCAACCCCTCCGAGGTGCTGATCGCCCGCCAGACCCGCTCCAGCGGCGCGTCGAATGTCCGCGCGAAATGCACCTGCTTCCGCCCGCCGATGACTTCGATGATCCCTTCGTCGCCGGGCAAGCGTTCCTTCTCGGTGGTGAAGGCGTAGGCATCTTTCAGCGATCGCCACGTTGCCGACGACCACGCCCGCTCGCGACCGGCCAGGAGATCGACCAGCGTGTCGATATGCTCGTGCCAGCCGGCGAGGGTGTCGCTCGGTTCGTTGGCGCCAAGCACCGGTAGATTGTGCGTCAGCACGAAGCGGGTCGAGCCGCCTTCGTCGAAGAGCTCCCAGCGGACGATCGATTCCGGATCGCCCGGCTCGTGCCAGGTCCAGGCCAGCAGCCGGGGCGGCTCGAAGGCGACGACCCGCGATTGCAAGCCGGTCTCGTCCCACGGAATCACGATCGATTCGCCCTCACCGAGCGTTCCCTCCAGCGGGAAGAACCACTTCGCGAGCTGGTCCGGCTCGGTCAACGCCGACCACACCCGCGCGATCGGATGCGCAAAGCGGCGCTCGAAGGTCATGGTGTATTCGCCGTTGGCGTAGGTGTAGGTCGCGTTGCCGGTGGCCGTCATGACATCTCCTCGTTCTCTTCGTCGAGATAGCGTTCCAGGGCATCGAGCCGGTCAGTCCAGAAGCGACGGTACGGCGCCAGCCAGGCTTCGATCTCGGTGAGCGGCTGCGGTTGCAGGCGATACCAGCGGCGCTGGGCATCTTGCCGAACCTCGACCAATCCCGCTTGTCGCAGCACCCGGAGATGCTTCGAAACGGCCGGCTGGCTGAGCCCAACGTGCTCGACAAGCTCATTCACCGTCCGTTCCCGCTCACGCAGGAGATCGAGCATCTGGCGTCGTGCCGGTTCCGCCAGCACCGCGAACGTCGTTTCCATGCGGTGTATATTGCCACGTTGGTATATAGCTGTCAAGGCATATATATGGTTGTTGGCCATAGGCTTTTGGCTTTTGGCACTACGGCGGAGCGGTGATCTGGCGTGGGGCGATGGTGTGCCTGGGCTTCAGCGCCAGGCGATGAGGGATGATCGGAAGTAGCCGAGATCATCCTGTTCCCAGAGCCGGCCGTGCGCGGCGAGGGCGTCGCGGTGCGCATCCCAATCGCCGGGTCGTGGTTCGCTCCACGCCTTGTGCGCGTTGCCTGCTAGCCGCGGCAACACCAGAAAGACCAGATCGTCGAACCCGGAGATCGTTTCGCCCCAGATCGCCGAGCCGACGCCGGCGATGTCCGCGGATTCGAGCCCCGGCCCCAGCAGGGTACCGGGGTCCCAGTTGAACATGTCGGCGACCGACATCGCCGGGTAAACCTGCAATCCGAGTTGCCGTCGTCGTTCCTCGTGGGCCGGATCAGCCGAGGGTTCGGCGTAGGGAACATCGAGATAGGTCAACCGGTGGGGAGAGATGATCATCGGCACCCCGTTGGCGACCGCCGTTTCGATATCCTCCCGCGATTGAACGACGTTCTTGACGAGTTCCGGCGAAAGGTCGAGCCGGTGCAGGTTCGCGATATCGTCGTCCGACGGAATGCTGATCCAGTGCAGGATCAGGTGGTCCGGATCGGCGCCGGCGCGGATCGATTCCTGCCAACCCATCGTCTGCTTGCCGAGCGAGCGCACGAACGATAGCGCCCGCCGGATGAACGGAACGTAGAGTTCGTGCGGCATGCCGAACGGCTCGTCCCCGCCGATGTTGATGAACGAACTCGGGAAGAGTTCGGCCAACTCGGACCAAACCGACTCCAGGAACGGGAAGGTGGCCGGCAGCTCGGGATCGAACCACGAACTGACGTGGATGCGCCCGGGCTCTGCCTCGAAATCGAACCGGTTGCGGCCGGAAAGAAGTTCGGGGCGAAGCCGGACGATCGCCGTGGCGTGACCCGGCGCGTCGAGCTCCGGCACAAGGGTGATGAATCGCTCATCCGCGTACGCGATGAGTTCGCGGAGATCCTCGATCGAGTAGAAGGGGTCGCCGGGATCGGCCGGGTCCTGCGCCATAGGCGGGCGCCCGAAGGGGAGCCGCCAGCCGGCGTCCTCGGTCAGGTGCAGGTTCAGCACGTTGAACTTGTAGAGCGCGAGGAGATCGATCAGCCGTTTGACCTCGGCGACACTGAGAAACCGGCGCGCGACATCAACGGAAAAGCTCCGCCAGGCGAACCGGGGTGCATCGAGGATGCGCTGCGCCGGCACGCTCAGTGTGCCGGCGCTGGCCGGGGCGGTGGCGAGGAGCTGGAGCAGCGTGGTCAGTCCCCGGGCGACTCCCACCGGCTCACACGCCAGGAGTTCGATGCCGTTCTCGTCGATGGTGAGCGCGTACCGTTCGTCGGGAATGCCGCCGGTGACGGGAGAAACGCCGGTGGTAGCCGGCAGCGCCGCCAAATCATCGCGCTCCCCGATAGCAATCCGAATGGCGCCTTCCGCCGATCGCCTCGCCTCTCGCTCAACGAGCTTCGGCTCGAAGCGCAGTCTGGAACGCCGTCCGGCCTCCCGGCAGAATCGCTCGACGAGCAGGGCAATCGACGCGTGACGGTATTCGACCTCGATAACCGACGGAATCCGCAACTCTCCGGAGCCGGGGTCAACGCGAAACGGGGCCGGAATGACGCTGCTCATGGTTGTCCTTATCACCGATGCGGTAATCGCTCCAGGCGCCCGTCGTTCTCGCGGAATCGCCATCGACCAACGATCATCGACCCAGGTGCTTCGTCAGGAAGGCGTTGATGCGGGCGAAGGCGTCGATCAGGTTCGGGCGCTTGTTGAAGACGTGCCCCTCGTCATCGTAGACGATGAATTCGACTTCGTACCCCCGCTCCTTCACCGCGTTCACGATCAGTTCCGATTCGTAGAGCGGCACGCGGGCATCCTCGCGGCCGTGGAAGACCATCAACGGCGCCGAAATCTGTTCGACCAGCGGCAATGGTGAAACACTCTCCAGCATCTCCCGCTGCGTCGCCAGTTCGCCGTACTCCGATTCGCGGTGCGCGCGCCGCCACGGACCGGTCCGCTCCAGGAAGGTCGCGAGATTCGCCATCCCGACCATCTCCACCCCGGCCGCCCAGAGTTCGGGGTAACGGGTGAGAGATGAGAGGGTCATGAAGCCGCCGTAACTGATGCCGAACACCGACAGCTTGTCGCCGATGATATCGGGCCGGGCTTTCAGCCACGCGGCCGCGTGGGCGACATCCGCCACGCTGTCGAGCCGCTTCTCCTTGTCATCGAGGTGGCAATACTCCTTGCCGTACCCGGTGCTGCCGCGGACGTTCAGCGTCAGCACTGCGATCCCCTGCGAGATCACCGACTGCATCAGATCGCCGCACAGGTAGTAATCGAGCTGGCGCTGCCCCTCGGGTCCGCCGTGAATCTCGATCAACGCCGGGAAGGGGCCATCCCCGGCCGGTTTCAGGAAGAAGCCGTGGATGGTGCGGCCATCGAACGAGGTGAAGGTGATCGGTTCGGCCGGCACGGTCGGCGGTGGATCGCTGACATCGCCGTCGGCCACGATCCGGCTGGCGCCGGTCAGGTCGGCGAGGTAGATCGCTGCCGGGCGCTCGATGGTTCCCATGCCGAAGGCGACGGCGCTCGAATCGGGCGACCAGCTGAAGCGATCGAGGGTGCCGGCCGGCGCCTCGATCCGGATCGGATCGCCCCCGGCCAGCGGCACCAGCCAGGGCACGTGCCAGCCGCCCTCGTTGGTCGCCACCGCCGCCCAGGCGCCATCGGGGGAGATGGCGTAGCGATCGACATCGAGCCGGGCGTCGAACACCTTGCGCTTGGTGCCGGCGTCGAGATCGAGGTAGAGGAGGGCGACGAATTCGCGATCGAGATTCGAAAGGAGGTAGACACCGTTGGCGTGACGATCGAAGCTGGCGTCGTACACCCACTGCTCGCCGGAGTGTGGGGTGAGATTGGTCACCTGCCCGCCGCGATCCACCAGCAGCAGATCGCTGTTCATGTTGTTGATGCGCGCCATCACCAGGGCGTGATCGCCATCGAGATCGAGCGCGGTCACCTGGCCGCCATCCTCGAGCCAGGTTTCGGTGTCGCCGCCCGGCAGACGCTG
>JADLGF010000315.1 GCA_020849415.1 Thermomicrobiales bacterium | reverse complement strand
TTTATCAAGACTTCTACGAAGACACAACAGGTACCTCGCTCGAGGGCGCATACACCGGCGGGCTGGGTGAACTCTCCGAGAGCGAACTCGAAGACAACACCCTCGCCGGCGCGATCGGTGAAGTCGACTACGTGCTGGAGGAAGTCACCATACCGATCCGGCCGATCTTCTCGGTTGACGGTATCCGGATGCTCTTCACCACCTTTGTTTCGAACTTCCAGGGCTTCGGCGTGATCGGCGTGGCGTTGATCGCCATGCTCGGCGCCGGCGCGGCGGAAGGCGCCGGCATGATGGGGGCGCTGATCCGTAAGATCGTCGCTTCTTCTCCGAAGGCGCTGCTCACCTTCTTCATCGTGATCGTCGGTGGCCTTTCCAGCATCGCGTCAGACGCCGGCTACCTGATCCTGGTGCCGCTCGCGGCGGCCGCATTCAAGGCCGTGGGCCGGAATCCGATCGCCGGTATGGCCGCCGGGTTTGCGGCGGTGGCGTGTACCTTCGCGGTGAACGTGATTCCGCAGCCGCTCGACGCCATGCTCACGGAGATCACGAACGAGGCGATCGGCACGCGGGGTGATGCCATCACCCTCATGAACAACTACTACTTCGGCGTGGCGTCGTTCATCGTTCTGGCGATTGTGTGCACGTTCATCACCGAGCGCATCATCGAGCCGCGTCTCGGCACCTGGACCCCCGATGCCGACTACGTTGAAATCGATGACACCAGCGTGGACGAAGCGGGCGAAGCCCGGGGCCTTCGCTTCGCGCTCTACGGATTCCTCGGCGTGCTGGCGATCGTGCTGCTCTTCACGATCCCGAGCGGCGCGGCGCTGCGGCATCCGGAAACCGGCGACATCATCGGCCAAACGCCGTTCATGGACAGCCTGCTCTTCATCATCGCCCTCTTCTTCCTGGTCTCCGGCATTTGCTACGGTGTCGGCGCCGGAACGGTGAAGAGCGCGAACGATGTGATCGGCGCGATCGTCAAGACCTGGGCCGGCATGGCGGGCCTGATCCTGATGTTCCTGATGATTGCCCAGTTCATCGCCTACTTCAATTACACGCACCTGCCGCAGGTGATCGCGGTCGGCATGGCGCACGTGCTCGAAAGCCTGGGGCTTGGAGCGCTGCCACTGATGCTCGCGTTTATCCTCGTGATCATCCTGCTCGACTTCATCCTTCCGGGCGCACTGCCGAAATGGGCGATCTTCGCGCCGATCTTCGTGCCGGTCTTCTACGATCTGAATATCTCCCCACAGGCCCTGCTGGCGGCGTACCGTATCGGCGACTCGCCGGTCAATCCGCTGACCCCGCTGATGGTCTACCTGCCCTTCATCGTCACGGTGGCCCAGCGGTACAAGAAGGAATCGGGCGTCGGCACGATCATCTCTCTCATGCTCCCGTACGCGCTGCTGATGGCGGCGGTCTGGATCGTGCTCTTCATCGCCTGGTACGTCATCGACCTGCCGCTTGGACCTGGCTACCCGTTCTCGCTCTAGGCGAAGGCCGGAGTGAGCCGGATGGAGCCGCCTTGTGAGTGATCAAACCGCAACGCTGATTATTCTTGGCGTCGCGATCGTGCTCTTCGTCAGCAATCGGTTGCCGGTCAGTACCATCGCGCTTGGCGTCGCGGTGTCGCTGTGGGCAACCGATGTGCTCACCGTTGAGCAGGCGCTCTTCGGATTCGGCACGCCCACCATCGTCCTGATCGCGGCGCTCTTCGTTGTTGCGGAGGCGCTCGATTCGGCCGGAATCACGACCTGGGCCGGGCAGCAAGTGATGCGCTTTTCAGGCGATAGCCGCTCCCGGCTGATCGTGCTGCTCGCCATCGCGACCGCCCTCCTGACCGCGATGATCACGCCGAACGGGTCGGTGGCCGCGCTCTACCCGATGGTTGTGGTGCTTGCTCTGCGGATGGGATTCGCCCCTTCCCAGCTGTTGATGCCGGTGGCGTTCTTCGCGCACGCCGGCGCGTTGCTGGTGATGACCGGCTCGCCGGTGACGCTGCTGGTCAACGACGCGATTACTGAATCGACCGGCAGCAGTCTCGGGTTCTTCAGTGTCGCCCTGACCGGCGTTCCGCTGCTGATTCTGACCATCGGTATCACGCTGCTGGTGGGCCGGTTCCTGCTTCCCACGCGGGAGGTCGGCGTGACCTCTTCGGACCTGGGCGCCCTGCCGGGCGAACTGAAATCGCAGTACCTGGGCGGGAGTGAACTGGTCAAGGCGCGGGCGATCAGCACCTCCTACGTGGTCGGCAAAACCGCCGAGCAGGTCGATCTGGGCGAGGATTCGCCGGTCCACCTGATCAAGGTTCAGTATCCCGATGGCCGGCTGGTCGGTGAGCGGCCGATCGAGGCGGGCGACGAACTCGTGCTCCGGGGCTCGCTCGATGATATCTCGGCGATATCGGCCCAGATCGGGCTTGAGATCGATCGCCGCGATGACGAAAAGCCGGTCACCGCCGGCCTGATCAGCCGCGACTTCGGCGTGATGGAAGTGGTGATCGCGCCCCGCTCCGAGAGTGTCGGACAGCGCGTCTACCCCGGCATGGTCATCGCAGACGGCAAGATCGTCATCCTGGCGGTGCAGCGGCACGGTGTTGAACTCGAGTCGTACGACACCACCCTCTACGCGGGCGATTCCCTGTTGCTGCAAGGACGCTGGGAACACCTCGATGAGTACGCCGCCCGGAATCTTGTCATCGTGATCGATTCACCCGATGCGATTCGCCGCCAGGCGGCGCCGTTGGGAGAAAAGGCGCGTTCGGCGATCATCATCACGATCGGCATGATCGTGTTGCTCACCTCGGGGCTGACACCGGCGGTGATCGCCTGTCTCGGCGCCGCGATGGCGATGGTGCTCTTCGGTGTTGTTTCAATCGAGCAGGCCCACAAATCGATCAACTGGAACACGATCATTCTGGTCGGCGCGATGATTCCGCTCTCGACCGCGATCACCCAGACCGGTCTCGCCGATCGGATCGGCACTTCCTTGGTCGAAGCGCTTGGCGGCGGTTCGCCCTACATCCTGATTGCCGGCGTGTTCGTGGTGACGGTCATTCTGGGCCAGATGATCAGCAACACGGCGACCGCCCTGATCATGATTCCGATCTGCATCTCGGTGGCGGCGGAGATGGATGTTTCCCCGATCACCCTGCTGATG
>JADLGF010000314.1 GCA_020849415.1 Thermomicrobiales bacterium | reverse complement strand
GCCAGGGACGGCTTCGGACGCGGCGCGTCGAAGACCGCCTCGAACTGCTCGTGCTCGATCGTTTCCTCGCGGATGAGCAGGTTGGCGATCGCTTCGAGCTTGTCGAACTGTTCGACAAGGATCACCCGCGCCCGCTCGGAGGCTTCGTCGATGAGGCGGCGCACTTCCATATCGATCTCGTAGGCGATCGTTTCGCTGTAGTTGCGCTGCTCGCTGATCTCACGACCGAGGAAGACGAGTTCGTCCTTCTTCCCGAGCGCCAGCGGGCCGAGCTTTTCGCTCATGCCGAATTCAGTGACCATCCGCCGGGCGATGCCCGTCGCGCGCTCGATGTCGTTCGACGCGCCGGTCGATTGCTCGTCGAAGACCAGTTGCTCGGCGATCTTGCCGGCCATAAGGTAGGCCAGCTGATCCTCGAACTCCCGCTTGGTGCGGAACATGCGATCTTCATCCGGCACGACCATCGTGTAGCCACCGGCCATGCCGCGCGCGACGATCGACACCTTCCGCACCGGATCGGCGTGCGGCAGCATGCGGGCAGCGAGCGCGTGGCCGGCCTCGTGGTAGGCGGTCATCATCTGCTCGCGCTCGGTGATCACCCGGCTCTTGCGCTGCGGACCCGCGATCACGCGGTCGACCGCCTCTGTCAGCTCGTCACGACCGATCGACTTCTTGCCCCGCCGGGCAGCGAGGATCGCGGCTTCGTTGACCAGGTTCTCAAGTTCCGCGCCGGAGAAGCCGGGCGTCTGGCGAGCGAGCGACTCGATCGAAACGTCCCGCTCGAACGGCTTGCCGCGCGAGTGCACATCGAGAATTGCCTTGCGTCCCTGGAAATCGGGACGATCGAGAATCACCTGCCGGTCGAAGCGACCGGGCCGGAGCAGCGCCGGATCGAGCACATCAGGCCGGTTGGTGGCCGCGATCACGATCACGTTGGTGCTGCTATCGAAACCGTCCATCTCGACCAGGATCTGGTTCAGGGTCTGTTCGCGTTCGTCGTGGCTGCCGCCAAGGCCGGCGCCACGTTGGCGACCAACCGCATCGATCTCATCGACGAAAACGATGCAGGGCGCGCTCTTCTTTGCCTGATCGAATAAATCGCGCACCCGGCTGGCGCCGACCCCGACGAACATCTCTACAAATTCCGAACCGGAGATCGAAAAGAAGGGCACGCCCGCTTCACCGGCGACCGCCCGGGAAAGCAGCGTTTTGCCGGTGCCCGGCGGTCCCACCAGCAAGACCCCGCTCGGAATCCGCGCGCCGAGGGCGGCGAAGCGATCGGGGAACTTGAGGAACTCAACGACCTCGACCAGTTCCTCCTTCGCCTCCTCCACGCCCGCGACATCGGCGAAGGTGACGGTCGGTTTACTGGAGTTGAACAGGCGCGCCCGGCTCTTGCTGAAGCTCATCGCCTGGTTGTTCGATCCCTGCGCCTGCCGCATCAACAGGAAGATGATGCCGACCAGGAACAGGATCGGCAGGATCAGGGTGAGCGCGCCGAGCCAGGCGCCCCAGCGGCTGCCGGGAGACACCTCGATCGTGATCGCTTCAAGATTCACCCCGAATCCGTCCAGCGCCTCGATGATATTGGTGTTGGGAGGCAGGCGGGTTTCGGCATCCCGGGTTCGGGAGTCCTTGTACACCACGCGGACCGTGTTGCTGTCTTCCGCCTGGACGAGCTTGGCCACCTGCCCGGCCTGGATGTCCGAAACAACCGAGGTGAGCGGTTTTTCGGTGCGATCATCACCGCCGTTGACCACGGCGATCCAGAGGGCAGCGATCGCGACAATCAGGACCAGCCAGATCGCACCGCCCCGAAATCGTCGGATTTGCTTCATTTAAGGGTCCTCCACGACCACCCGCTGCGGGCCCGGCTTCGTTGCAATCGGGCTGCCCGGGGGTGAGCGGAGTATATCATCCGGGCAAATCAGCGGAATCGGCCTTGGGATCATAAACACCGACAAATGGTAAGTTTCGATACCGTCCGGCGAAATCGAGACCGTAGCCAACCACGAATTCATCCGGTATCACGAAGCCGACATGGTCGTGCTGCACCGGCGCCTGGCCGATCGCCCACTTCGAGAGCAGCACCACCACGCGCAGATCGGCCGGATTGCGGCTGGCCAGATTGTCGATCAGGTATTTGAGCGTAAGACCGCTGTCGACGATGTCCTCGATCACGATCACGCGCCGGCCCTCGATTGATTTCGAGAGGTCCTTGATGATCTGGACGACCCCGGAAGAACGCGTCGAATCGCCGTAACTCGACACGGCCATGAAGTCGATCTCGAGCGGAATCTTCATCTCGCGAATCAGATCGGTCAGGAAGAAGACCGCCCCGTTCAGGACACCAATGACGATCGGAAAGTCGTTCCGGTACTCGGCGTCGAGTTCAGCGGCCAATTCGGCGATGCGGCTCCGTAATTCCTCTTCCGAAATCAACACCCGCGAAACGCCAACCATCCGCGCATCGGTCATTCAGTTCGCTCCAATCACCGTCGTCAACGATCGTTGGCTGATTGTAGTTGGCATTGCCGGAGTTGATCGCTAATCAGATTCCGGAGGCTGGAACAGCAGGTGCTCCCGGTTGATCGAAGCGATGAAGCCCTGGCCGATCTCGATCCTGGCCGCACCGTTCGAACTTGCCGCCAGTTCACGGATAGCCTCGACCCGATCCAACGTAAGATCGAGCCCGACCTGTTCCTTCACCCAGCGGCGAACCAACCGCCGGGAGATCGCCGGGTGGCTATCCATCACAAGCCGACGCGGCAGTCCCGGCTCATCGTCAATCGAGGCCATTACCTCTGAGGTCATCGAATCGAGCAGATCATCCTCGGTTGAGGCGATGCGGGCGAGATCGCCCAGCCGTCGCTCGATTGTCGGTTCGAGATCCGTCAGTAGCGGCATCAGCCGATGCCGGACGGCGTTCCGCCTGAAGGTCTCGTCGGCGTTGCTCTCATCTTCAATAGGAATGAGACCTGATTGCACGACGACCGCACTGAGATCAGCTTTCGTTTCACCCAGCAGCGGCCTCAACACCACCAGGTCCACAGCGGCGGCAGGCGAATCCCACCACGGGGTCGCAATCGAACCGAATTCGGCCATTCCCCGCAAGCCTTCGATCCCCGTTCCACGAAGCAAGTGCAGCAGCACGGTTTCAGCCTGATCGCCAGCGTGGTGCGCCAGTGCGAGCACGTCACCCGGTTGGGCCGTCGCCGCGAACATCCCGTAGCGGACCCGCCGCGCTGCTTCCTCGGGCCCGACACCGGGGTGGAGCGATTGCGGCGTGGCTTCGGAGGTGAGCACCGTGATCGGCAATCCCAGCGCGGCCGCCAGTCGCTCGGCCTGCTCCGCGTCCTGACTCGATCCGGGCCGCATCCTGTGATCGACGTGGACCAGTTCGATCGGCGTCTCGATCAACGAGCCGATCCCCTTGAGGAGGAGGGCCAAGGCCAGTGAGTCGTTACCGCCGGAGAACCCGACCAGAATACGCGCCGGCCGAACCGGGCACGATCGCCGAAACGACGCCAGCAAGCGTTGACGGAGCGTTCGCTCGATCGGACTGATTGGATTCAGAGAGGCCATCACCGATTTCTCGCGGGTATCGGGCTTGTGGTGACATCCACGTCGGCCACCGTTCGCAACGTACCCGCGTCTTACGCATCCGCGCAACCGGGAGAACGATCAGAATCCCGGTGTGGGCGTTGGTGTGGGAGTTGATTCGCCGCCGCCCGGTTTCGGAAGGAACTGCCAGAGAATGCGGATGAAGACATCCCGCATCGTCTCTTCGGACTGGCGGCGCGGAGCGATCATCGCATCGAATCCGAACGCCGTGCCGGGTCCGAAAGAGGGTCCGGCCGCCTCAGACGGGATGCCGTACCCGCGACAGCAGAACAGGTCCGAGCCGTATCGATCCCCGAAGGCGAAGAGAACATTTCCCATGAGCCCCGTCGAGTCATGCCGCCCGACCGCGCAGAGTTCACGCCCTCGCTCATCCGAACCCATGATGGTTGTTCGAGCCAGACTCATCAGCGCATCGGCATCGAGGTACGGCGGACCATCGACCGCTCCCTGCACCGAGATCCAAGCCGACGTTTGATCGGGTGAAACGACGAAGACCGCCGACCAGAATGGCCAGCGCGGCTGCTCCTGCTGCCATTCGGGCACTCCACGGTCGTCGATGGCGTTCGCCCAGAGGACGAGCGGAGTCCAGTCGCCCGGCACGAAGAAGGCGCCGAGATCCGGACTGTTGACCAATTGCCAGTCGACCCCGGGCAGCACATCGTCAAGCGTCCGGTACGGCAGCCGATCCAGGTTATTGGTCTGGAAATCGAGCAGCATGCGCAGCGCCGGTTCATCGGTGCAGTCACCCCGGCTCACGAGCCCGTCGTCTTGAGCGAACGTCAATCGCTGCGCGACGAGTCCCAACATTGCCAATGGCGGCGCGGCAATCAACGCGCGACGGGTGAAATGCGCGCGCGCAACTGTCGGAACTGACAAGGCGAGCAAGTCCTTTCGAGCCCACGGCTCCAGAGAGGAACCTCCCGAATCGATTGTTGGATCGTGGTTTCAGGCTATCCGAAAGCGTGCGGATAAGCAACAAGAACGAAGAAATCGCAAGGATCCGAGACCATTCATGCCTGGAGTGCCGCCGAACGACCGGTTGCCGATCGCCTGCCGTCACCAGAAAAAAGAAAAACGTCCGGATTTCTCCGGACGTTTTTCTTGTTGGTGCCGACGGGTGGAATCGAACCACCGGCCGAGGGCTTATGAGTCCCTTGCTCTGCCGCTGAGCTACGCCGGCGTGACGCGCACAAAAGAGTACCAATTCCCTCCCCCTCCGTCAACCGAAGCAATGTTCCCCATCCGAACGTTTGTCCGCCCGCCGGTGGTATCCTGATCGGTACGTTACTGGTCCCCGCCGGTCCTTGTGATTCGCGCCAGATTCCCGGGAAGCCCTTCATGTCGCACGCCGTTTCCGATCTCCTCCACGGTCTCAATCAGCAGCAGCAGGAAGCCGTGCTCGCCACGAGCGGACCGGTGCTGGTGGTGGCCGGTCCCGGATCGGGCAAGACCCGCGTGCTCACTCACCGCATCGCTCACCTGATTCAGAACGAGAACGTGATTCCCGAAGAAATCCTGGCAGTCACCTTCACGAACAAGGCCGCCGGCGAGATCAAGAAACGCGTCGAGGGCTTGATCGGACCCGGCGCCGCCAACGGCATGTGGATGGGCACCTTCCACTCGATCGGCGTGCGCTTCCTCCGCCAGAATCCGGGGCTTGTCGCCGATCGGCTCGGCATCCTGCCAAACTTCGTCATCTACGACGACGCCGATCAGGTCGCGATTGCCAAGCAGGCGATCGTGGCGAACAACCTGGATGTGAAGAACGTCGCGCCGCGGCGGATGCTCGCCCGAATCTCGGCGGCCAAGAGCCAGCTGCTCTCGCCCACCGATTTCGTCGAAACGATCGAGAACTACGGCGACGAGATCGTCTCGCGCGTCTATCGCGAGTACCAGGCGCTCCTGGGCAAGGCAAACGCAGTCGACTTCGACGATCTGCTCGTGCTGCCGATCCGACTCTTCGACAGCTCGCCGCAGATCCTCGAACGCTACCAGCAGCGTTTCCGGCACATCCTGGTTGATGAGTATCAGGACACGAACCGGGTGCAGTACGTGCTGGTGTCGGCGCTGGCCGAGTATCACCGCAACCTTTTCGTCGTCGGCGATCCCGATCAGTCGATCTACGCCTGGCGTCAGGCCGATATCCGCAACATCCTCGAATTCCAGGAGGATTTTCCGGACGCCCGCCTGATCAAACTCGAAACGAATTACCGCTCGACCCGCCGCATCGTCGAAACCGCCGATCGCCTGATCCGCGAGAACACGCAGCGGATCGAACGCACGTTGATCACCGAGAACGACGAAGGCGAGATGGTGTCGCTCCGCGAATTGAGCGACGAGCGTCACGAAGCCCGCTTCATCGTCGATGAAATCCGCCGGCTCCAGCAAAGCACCGGCGTTCGCGCCGATCAAATCGCGGTCATGTATCGCACGACGGCGCAATCGCGCGTGATCGAGGAATCGTTCCGGATGAGCGGCATTCCCTACCGCATCATCGGCGGGCTCCGCTTCTACGAGCGCAAGGAAGTCAAGGACGTTATTGCCTTCCTCCGGATCATTCACAATCCGGCCGACGAACTGAGCCTGAACCGGGTGATCGACAACATGCCGATCGGGCGCGGTATCGGGCCAAAGGCGATCGACGCCGTGCGCGCCTGGGCCGAACAGCACAATCTCGGCCTGGTCGAGGGGTTCGTCGCGGCGGCCGGCGCGCTCGATGCTCCGGCCCTCGCCGGCGCCGCCCGATCGTCGGCGCAACGCCTCGGATTTGCCATCGCCCAACTCCGGGAGCTCGAGAAGGAACTGACCCTTTCGGAGCTCTTCGACGCGTTGGTCGAGAAGACCGGCTACCAGTCTGCCTTCCACCACGAGAACGAGGAGGAGATGGAGCGCTGGGCCAACGTGCTCGAACTCCGCAACGACCTCGAGGATTTCGACGCGCTCGGTCCCGGCGAGGCGCTTGCGGCCTACCTCGATCAGGTCCAGCTCGTTTCCGATGCTGACACGATGAAGGACGACGCGCCTGAAGTGACCCTGATCACCCTGCACTCGGCCAAGGGACTCGAATACCCGATCGTCTTCATCGCGGGGGTCGAGGAGGGGCTGCTGCCCGTTTCCCGCGCGATCGAGGAAGAACCAACCAATCCCAACGCCATCGAGGAAGAACGTCGGCTCTTTTACGTCGGCATCACGCGGGCTGAAAAGCTGCTTTACCTGACGCACGCGTCCGGACGGGCGCGCTACGGCAAGTGGGACATGGCGATCCCCTCCCGGTTCCTGGCCAATCTGCCGGTCGAAACGGTGCGCACGGTCGGGCGGCAGTCGGTCTCCGGTCCGGTGTCGCTGGTTGGGCGCGCCCGCAGCCAGTTCGCGACCTCGAATTCGCGCTCCAGCGACGCCCCGATTCGCACCACCACGATCGTGCCCGACTGGGTCGCGGAGCGAAACGCGCCCGGTGCGACCGAGCAACCGCCCGTCTCTCTCGAAGCGGGGTTGAAGGTCTTCCACCCCAAATTCGGCGAGGGCGAGATACTCTCAGTCACGGAGCGGCGCGGCGATCAGGAGTACGAGATCGCCTTCAAACTTCACGGCACCAAGCGCCTGCTGGCGAGCCTGGCCAAACTCGACATCATCGAGTGATGCGATGAACGACGACACGATCCGGGAACGCTACGAACGACACGAGATCGGGTGGCTGGCGCCACTCGCCACGCGCAGTGCCGGCGTCGAACGGCCCCAACACGAGGAGCCCGATCCGACCCGCACCGCCTTCCAGCGCGACCGCGACCGGATCATCCACACCAAGAGCTTTCGCCGCCTGATGCACAAGACGCAGGTGTTCATAGCGCCGGCCGGCGATCACTACCGAACCCGGCTCACGCACACGCTCGAAGTCACGCAAATTGCGCGCACAATTGGCCGGGCGTTGCGCCTCAACGAAGACCTGATCGAGGCGATCGGCATGGGCCACGATCTCGGCCACACCCCCTTCGGTCACGCCGGTGAGACTGCGCTCGGTCAGTTCCTGCCCGGATTCCGCCACAACGAGCAGAGCCTGCGTGTGGTCGATTTCCTCGAAAACGACGGCAAAGGCCTCAATCTCTCCCATCCCGTGCGGGACGGCATCCTGCGCCACTCAAAGCCGGATGAAGCGATCGACGGCGCGGTGTCCGGCTCTCCCGGATCGCTCGAAGGCGAGGTGCTCAAGATCTCGGACGGCATCGCCTACATCAACCACGATCTCGATGACGCCATCCGCGCCGGCATCATCATCGCCGCCGACGTTCCGGACGAAGCCATCACCACCCTCGGCGATCGCCACGCAAAGCGGATCGACACGCTGGTGCGCGACATCATCGCCAATTCCGAATCGGAGACGGCTCCAGGCCGGGTAGCGATGTCACCCGACGTTCTCGCCGCCGCCAATGTGCTCCGTCGCTTTCTCTTCGAGCGCGTCTACCGGCCGTTGAACGAGGTCGGCGACACGCTGCGTGCGCAACGGGTGGTGCTGGAACTCTGCGATTACTATTCAGGCCACCCGGAGGAAATGCCGGACGAATATCAGCCGGGCGTGCGGGGAGATTCGCTTTCACGCGTGGTGGCCGATTACGTCGCCAGCATGACCGATCGCTTCGCGATCGAGCGCTTCCGGCAACTGTTCGTTCCCCGTTACTGGTCGGTGTGACGAAGGAGTCCACCATGCAGCGCGATGCCGTCTCCGAAATCCGCGAACGACTCGATATCATCGAACTGATCAACGGCTACACGCCGCTGAAGAAGGCGGGCCGTTCCTTCAAGGGACTCTGCCCGTTCCATCAGGAGAAGACGCCGTCGTTCGTCGTCTTCCCCGATTCCCAGAACTTCCACTGTTTCGGCTGCGGCAAGGGCGGCGATCTTTTCACGTTTTATATGGAGATCGAGCGCGTAGATTTCCGCGAGGCGCTGCGGGAACTGGCCCGGCGCGCCGGCGTTGAACTCGAACACACGCTCGGCATCAAACCGGAGCAGGACGAGCGGCGCGAGCGGCTGCTGGCGGCAGTTGATCTCGCCGCGACCTTCTACCACGACATCCTGCTCAACCATCCGGCCGGAGAGCCGGGCCGGAGACTGGCCGCCGATCGCGGACTCGACGCGAAAACGATCGAGCGCTTCCGGCTCGGCTTCGCACCCGAGAGCTGGGAAGCGACGCTCAATTTGCTCGCATCAAAAGGGTTCGATCAGGGGATCGCGATCGAGGCCGGACTGGCGGGTGAACGCGACTCGGGCGGCGCCTACGACCGCTTCCGCAATCGCTTCATGTTCCCGATCGCCAATCGCGATGGCAAGTACGTCGGCTTCGGCGCCCGGGCGATCGGTGACGATCAACCGAAATACCTGAACTCACCGCAAACCCCCCTGTTCGACAAGAGTTCGCTCCTCTACGCGCTCGACCTGGCCAAGGACGCGATCCGCGCCGATGACCGCGCCATCGTCGTCGAGGGCTACATGGATGCGATCGCGGCGCATCAGTTCGGCCACACCAATGTCATCGCCGCGATGGGCACCGCGCTCACTGAAGCCCAGGTCACGCAACTCAAACGCTTCAGCAAGCGGATCGTGCTGGCGCTGGATGCTGACGCCGCCGGTCAGATGGCGACCTTGCGCAGCCTCGAAACGATGCCGGACGCGCTCGATCAGGTCGAGACCCCGGCTCCAGACGCCCAGGGCTTCGTCCGATTCCAGCGCAAACTCGACGCGAAGATCAGCATCCTCCGCCTGCCCGAGGGCAAGGACCCGGACGAGTTGATCCGTAAGCACCCGGAACTCTGGGACGATCTGATCGAAGAAGCGACCCCGTTTCTCGATTTTTTCATCGACACGGTGGCGGAGCAGGTCGATCTCGACGACCCAAACTCGAAGTCTGCCGCGTTCCAGCGGATCGCTCCCCTGCTCCGCCTGACCGGCGATCAGGTGACCCAGCAGCACTACATCTCGCGCATCTCCGGGAAGCTGCGGATCAGCGAGCAGGTGCTCTGGTCGGAGTTACGGCGCGGTCAGTTTCGGCCTCTGCCCGGAGCGGTTGCCGTCACCAGCGGCCGCAAGCCGGCGCGGCGGATTCGCAACGAGGACTACCTGACCGCAGTGCTCCTCAAGCACGTCTCGCTGGCGCCGGAACTGCTGGAAGCGGTCACCGAGGACGATCTGCTCGACAGCCGGAATCGGGAGATCATTCGCACGCTGCGCATGAGCGGCGCCGATACGCTCGACGCCGACACGCTGATCACCTGGCTCGATCCGGAGGTCGCGGATCACGCTGATTCGATCCTGCAGTTGCTGAACGAAACACCGGCCGGCTACTCCAGTCAGGTGCGTGCGGCCGGCGTCGCTGCCCTGAACGGTATCCGCCGCGAACGCCTCGATTTCCTCCTCCGCCAACTGCAATCGGAACTCCACGCGGCCCATCAGGACGCCGACGTGGAAACGATCCAGACCCTCACCTCGCAGCTAACCCAGCTCGCGGACCAGAAGAAGCACTTCGTGCCGCCCAAAAGCCCCTATTTCAAAGACCTCCGCGACAACACCGGCTTCTGACAATCGGGCATGAAAAAAGCGAGGTGACCGGGGGTCACCTCGCTTCTTCTTGCTGGTCGGGGAGAGAGGATTCGAACCTCCGACCTCAGCGTCCCGAACGCTGCGCGCTAACCGGGCTGCGCTACTCCCCGTAGCGGACGGATGGTACTACAGCGGGCAAATTCGTG
>JADLGF010000313.1 GCA_020849415.1 Thermomicrobiales bacterium | reverse complement strand
CTTCGTCGTCGGTCGCGCGCCCATAGTCTAGCGGCCCAGGACGTCACCCTTTCAAGGTGAAGATCGCGGGTTCGAATCCCGCTGGGCGTACCTCACTGGCCGGTCAGCAGACCCAATTCACGCAATTGCTGCTCCAGCCGCCGGTTGTTGGCGTCGATCAGTTCGGCCGCGCGGTGGTAGGCGATCAGCGTGGCGGTGCGCAGGAGATCGGCGTAACCACCGAGCATGTCCTGATCGTCCTGGGCGTCGTCCAGCTCGGTCATCCGCTTGGCGATGAGCGCTTCGAGTTCGCCCAGCGGCATACCCAGCGTTGAATTCGGGTTCGACTGCTCCACCATTCGCTCCTCTCCGAAACGGTACGATGTACCCTGAATAGCAATTGATTGTAGCGGCCGCTCGCCAGCAAAGGGGTGACACGGGATGGATATCATCTTGCCGGTAGCCGGGCTCGGATCGCGCTTGCGACCGCTGACCTGGAATCGACCGAAGCCGTTGGTGACCGTTGGCGGCAAGACGCTCCTGGCGCACGTAATTGACCGGGTGCAGCCACTCGATCCCGAGCGACTGATCTTCATCACCGGCTTCCTCGGGGAGCAGGTGGAGGAGTGGGCTCGGCGCAACTACGAATTGCCGCTCGAGTTCGTGGAGCAGCCGGAAATGCTCGGTCAAACCGACGCGATCGGCCGCACCCGTCACCTTACGAACGGTTCCGGCCTGGTGATTTTCCCCGATCTCGTCTTCGAAACCGATTTCTCCAGGCTCGAAGCGACTGATGCCGATGTCGTGCTCTACACCCGTGAGGTTGAAGACCCTTCGCGCTTCGGCGTGGCGGTGGTGGAGGATGGCCGGGTCACCCGGCTGGTCGAAAAGCCCACCGAGCCGGTGTCGCGGGAAGCGGTGGTTGGCATCTACTACTTCCGCTCGATGCCCGATCTTCACAAGGCGATCGACATGCAGCTGGCGAGCGGTGTCATGCTCAAGGGCGAGTACTTCCTGGCCGATGCGATCCAGATCATGATCGATCAGGGCAAGAAGGTCATCACTGCGCCAGTGTCAGTTTGGGAAGACTGCGGAACGATCGAGGCGCTGCTGGACACCAACAAGTACCTGCTCGAGCAGTCGGGCGCGGCGCACGGCGCCCTCTCCGAAGCGGTGATCCGCGAACCGGTCAGCGTGCACGAGAGCGCCACGATCGAGGGCGCGGTGATCGGACCGTACGTGTCGATTGGCGCTAACGCGATCGTGCGCAACGCGATCATCTCGGACGCTGTCATCGACGACGGCGCGACAATCGAGAACACGATCATCGAGCACTCCGTGATCGGGCGAAACGCCCACGTGTCCGGCGCCCCGCTGACGGTGGCGGTCGGCGATCAATCGAATGTGAGCGTGAAGAGTTCATGACGGAAACTGGCGCGGCCGGCGAGTGGCTCGAATTGATTGTCGAGGCGGATCGGGAGGCGGTGGAGAGCGTCGCCGAACTCTTCGGCCGCTACGGATACAACGAGGGGGTCGTGATCGATGAGCCGTTCCGGCAGGATCGGGACGGCGACAACCTGGCGATCGATCCGACGATGCCGGTGACCGTGCGCACCTACGTCGCCTCCGAGACGATCGACGAGACGACGATTGACGCCATCCGCTCTGGCTTGCGCAGCCTTGGCATGATCCGGCCGGTGGGGGAGCTCACGATCGAGCGCCGTCACGAAGAGGATTGGGCGAACACCTGGAAAGAGCACTATCACCCGGTCAAGGTCGGGTTGCGCACGGTCGTGCGGCCACCCTGGCGAGAGTACGAGCCGGTCGACGACGAGATCGTCGTCATCGTTGATCCCGGAATGGCCTTCGGCAACGGCACGCACCAGACGACGCGATTGGCGCTGCAGGGGCTGGAGCGCTTCATCGAGCCGGGAATGTCGGTGTTCGATGCTGGCACCGGTTCCGGCATCCTGGCGATTGCGGCGGCGCGACTCGGGGCCAGCCTGGTCGATGGGGTCGATATCGATCCGGTGTCGGTACGAACCGCACGGGAGAATGTCGAGCGGAACGAGCCGCCGGTGGCGATCGACCTGCGAGTCGGCTCGGTCGGTCCGGATCAGCCGTTCGCCGGTAATCTGTACGATTTCGTGCTGGCGAACATCATCGCCCGGGTGCTGATGGAACTGAACGAGGGAATCGTCGCCTTCGTAAAGCCGGGCGGCACACTGGTGTTGAGCGGCATCATCGAGGATCGCCTCGATGAAACGCTGGCTGTTTACGCGAAACATCCGCTCGACCTGATCGACCGGCGGCAAGAGGACGATTGGCTCTCGCTCGTCTATCGGAAGCGCGCGTAACGACGCCGATTCCGAATCGTCTGGTACTATGTCAGGCGGACCGCCCTGAGCGGCCGTTTGCCCGCATTGCCGCGCCACCCGGCGCGCGTTTTCTCCCAATTTACACTCTTGAGAGGCCCGGATGCCGAGCGTAAGTCCACTTTCCAACCGACGCGTCGATCTCGTTCCGTCCGAGACGGGCGTGATTTCGGCGGTCGCTCCGGGATCGCTGGCGGCGGAACTTGGGCTCAGGGCCGGCGACCGGATCATCTCGATCAACGAAAAGCCGTTGATGGACGCGCTCGATTTCCAGTTCAAGGCGCAGTCACAGGATGTCAGTTTCGAGGTGCAGCGCGGTCACCTGATCACTCGGCACGATCTGCACCTGGAGGGCGACGAGTACTGGGGCATCACCTTCGCCGATCCGACGTTCGACGGTGTACGGCTTTGTGAGAACGCCTGCCCGTTCTGTTTCATCAAGCAGATTCCGAAGGGGATGCGGAAGTCGCTCTACGTCATGGACGACGATTTCCGCTACTCGATGCTTTACGGCGCCTTCGTGACCCTGACCAACCTCGATGAGGCTGACTGGGAGCGGATCGAGCGCGAAAAGATCAGCCCGATGCACGTGTCGGTCCACGCCACCAATCCCGATCTGCGGGTGGCGCTGGTGGGAAATCCGAACGCCGGCAAGGTGCTGAACGATCTGACCCGCCTGCAAGCGGCCGGCATCGATTTCCACGCCCAGCTGGTGCTGGTGCCGGGTGTCAATGACGGGGAAGAGATGGACCGCAGCCTGCGCGAACTCGCGCAGTTCGAGCGGCTCCTTTCGATCGCGGCGGTGCCGGTGGGGCTCACGCGATACGGACTTGAACGCCAGAGCAAGCAGGTGCGACTCTCTCGAACCTGCATGCGCACCCTGCCCGGCAAGCAGATCAGCGTCCGGCGCTACGAAACAGTTGAAGCGCTGGCGGTGGTGGAGCAGGCCGAACGCTGGCAGGCGATCTTCCGGGCCGAACGGGGCGAAACCTTTTTCCACCTGGGTGATGAGTTCTACCTGATGTGCGATCTGCCGGTTCCTGGAGCCGATCACTACGACGGCTACCCGCAGATCGAGGATGGCATCGGCATCACCCGGCACCTGCTGGAGAACCTCGATCACATGGTTCAGCGGACCAAGGCGGGCGATCTGGCCGGGGCGACCGGCACCATTGCCTGCGGCACGCTGATCGGCCCGACCATGCGTCAGGCGGCCGAACGCTTCAATCAGCACACGGGCGCGCAACTTCAGGTTGAGGTGGTCGAGAATAGCTTCTTCGGCAACGAGATCAACGTGTCCGGTTTGCTGACCGGTCTCGACCTGATCACGCACCTGAAAGAGGCGCGCATTCCGGACGGACCGGTCTACGTATCGAGCCGGATGATCTCGGATCGTACCCACACGCTCATGGATGACATGACCGTGGCCGATATCAGCCGCGAACTCGACCGGCCGTTCGTCCCCTGCGGGTTGATGAGCGACGTCGCCCGCGATCTCCGCCAACGCCGCCGCAACACGTCAGCCGCCTGATTTCTAACCGAAATCAGAGCCGCGATCGTATGATTCACACCCTTCCGAGACGACGGATCGATATTGGGTTGCGGACACAAGGTCCGCAACCCTACAACTGGTGAACTTGGCAACAAACCAGGCGAGCGCAGCCGGGTGCCTTGAACCCTCTGGATTTATCGGCTGAGGTTGCGTTTGATTGCGATGACGATACCGGCCGCGACCGCCACTCCGGCGCCGACGATGACGTCACCGAGGCGATACGGTCCGCGTGGATCGGGGCTGCTGGCCGGTGGCTGATACGAGCGCATCTGCCACCAGAGCTTGATCGTTTCCCGCATGGCGCGGGCGATGACGCGGAAGCTGCCGCCGGTGGCGGAGCCGGCCACGCGCGGGTAGTGGTTGACGCCGATCTGGACGAGCGATGCTCCCTGCCGGCGCAATTTGGCCTGCATTTCGGTGTTGATCAGCGCCCCGGGCGCCGTCAGCTGCAAAGACCGCAGCATGTCTCCACGGAAGACCTTGAAGGCGGCGTCGATGTCACGCATGTGCACGCCAAAGAGCATCCGCACTACCAGGTTGAAGGTTTCGGCGAAGAGCTTCCGGTGAAACTCGTCCTGCCGTTCCTTGCGGAAGCCGGCGACGATATCGAACTTGCCGATGAACGGGGTCAACAGCCCGAGATCGGCGATATCGAACTGCCGGTCGGAATCCATGAACATGACGAAGTCGGAAACCGACGCCTCGAACCCGGTGGTGAGCGCAGCGCCGTACCCGCGATTCCGGGGATGATGCAGCGCCCGCACGCGTGAGTCTTCGGCAGCCAGGCGATCGATGATGGCGCCCGTGTTGTCACGGCTGCCGTCGTTGACGACGATGATCTCGAAATCGGGCGTGTAGAGGGGCAGCACTTCGAGCGCCCGCTCAACCACGATTTCGATGTTCTCGGACTCGTTATGGGCCGGCAGTACGAGGCTGAGCGAGCCGTCGATGCGCACGACTTCCGGGGCTGCTCCCGCCGGGTTGGAGGCTGAAGCAGCCGTCCGGGTTTCGACAATCACGGATTCAGGAACTCCCTGATCAGGAACCGGCCGGGGACTTCCCGACCATATCGGGGCTCACGTTGTACACGTTCGGGCGCGAGATGAAGTTGACCGTGAACTCCCGGTACTCGACCTGATTGCCATCACGGTCGGT
>JADLGF010000312.1 GCA_020849415.1 Thermomicrobiales bacterium | reverse complement strand
TGATTCAGCCGTTCGTCTATCCGGGCGTCTGGATGCTCCTGCCGCAGGTGACCATGGCGCCGTTCGACGACATCCGCGTCCGGACCGCGTTGAGCCACGCCATCGATCGCACCCGCATCGAGCAGATTTCGCTCGGTCTCCTTACGCCCATGGCCTGCCTCATCCCGCCGGGCGTGTTCGGCTACCTCGATGATCCGGGGTTGGCCGAGATCCAGCGCTTCGATCCGGAACTGGCGATGGCCTCGCTCGTCGGCACTCCGTACGAGGGCGGCCAGAACTGGCCGGAAATGACCCTCTACATGCGCTCCAACGAAGAGCAGTACAACGCCGACATCATGGCCAACGACATCGTCGCCCAGATCCAGGAGAATCTTGGCTGGCAGATTCAGATCCAGATCGTGCCGACCTCGAACTGGACTGCCCAGCTGAACCAGCTGCAGTGGCCGCTCGTGATGATCCGCTGGTGGTACGACTATCCGGATCCGAACAACGGCTACGGCGACATGTTCTACAGCCGCAAGTCCTCCGGTCGCCGCCAGGCGTGGTCGAACGACACGTTCGATGACCTGGTGAACGCCGGCAAGGCCGAGGGCGACAACGCCAAGCGCCTCGAGATCTATCACCAGGCCGAGACGATCATGCAGGAAGAGCGCGGGTACATCCCGCTCGTCTACCGCACTGATATGAACGTCTTCAAGCCGTGGGTGAAGGGCCTCAAGACCAACGAAGGCGGCTTCCTGGTTCCGAACACGAACATCTACCGGACCATGGAAGCGGACATCTACATCGAGGGTCGCGAGTAACCTCGCGAGCAGGCTCATCAGATGCGGGGGATCGCCAACCGGCGGTCCCCCGTGTCATTTGTCGGACAATTCCCTCGTCCCGTAGTATTCATCAGACCCGCGGCGCGCGGGCCGGCGCCAGTTTCCTCTTGAAACGCGGCCGATATCGAGGAGTGCATCGAACGTGGAAGCCCCGAAGTATCTCTGGTGGAATGGAGAACGTCGTCTCTGGAGTGAGTGCACCGTGCACGTTTCGGAGATTGCCTGGGCGACGGTCGGGGCCGTATTCGAAGGTATTCGCGCGTACTGGAACGA
This sequence comes from Thermomicrobiales bacterium, assembly GCA_020849415.1. Taxonomy (GTDB): domain Bacteria; phylum Chloroflexota; class Chloroflexia; order Thermomicrobiales; family UBA6265; genus JADLGF01. Next base: position 2,544 of record JADLGF010000312.1, on the reverse strand, counting down.
TGAGCAGGAGCAGCTTTACGTCTTCCGCCTCGAAGAGCACATGCAGCGGCTCGTGCGTTCGCAGAAACTCGTGCAATTGCCGATTCACTACAGCGTCGACGAGCTGATCGCGGCGGCTCTCGATCTGCTGGCGGCGAATGAAACGCGGCAGGATACCTACATCTTCCCGCTCGCCTACACCGCACGCACCAGCACCCGCCGGTTCCGGGGCGCCTCCGACTCCGAGCTTTCGATGACCACCCGCCCGAATCCGACGCACCTGCAGACCGGCATGAAACTTTCGGCGAACATCAGCAGCTGGCGGCGGATTTCCGAAGACGTCATGCCGCCGCGCGCCAAGAACATCGCCAACTACCGCAACAGCATGCTGGCGAGCCTGGAAGCCGAGGCGGACGGCTATGACACCACGATCCTGCTCAACCGGAACGGGAACGTCTCCGAAGCGCCCGGCGCCTGCGTGGTGATGATCCGGGACGGCGTGCTGATTACGCCCGATCTCACTTCCGGCATTCTCGAGAGCATCACGCGGGATGCCTTGCTGAAGATGGCGCGCAATCTCGGCATCGAGGTTCAGGAGCGGGTGGTCGATCGCACCGAGCTTTATCTGGCCGATGAAGTCTTCACCTGCGGCACTGCCGCGGAGATCTCGCCGATCACCAGCGTCGATCGCTACCAGATCGGCAATGGCGAACTCGGCCCGATCACCAGCCAACTGGAAGACCTGTTCGTCAAGATTCTGCGCGGCCAGGAGAGCGATTACGCCCACTGGCGCACGCCGGTCCCGGCCGCCGTCACGGCCTGACCGAAACCAAAGACACCAGCAAAAACGCGACCGTGGTTAATCCACGGTCGCGTTCTTATTGATGCCGGATACGAATCAATCGAATCGACTCCGTAGGGGAGGGTTTTATGCCCTCCCGGTCGCCCGCAGGCGACGGTCTATCCGGTACGCATCGGGGCCAATCCATTGGGAAGGTGGCTGTTAAGTGCGGAGACGGTCGCCTGCGGGCGACCGCGGGAGGGCACAAGACCCTCCCCTACACGGGTTGAGTGTGGGCCGGAGTGTCAGCGGTTTACGGGATCAGGTCGCCGATTTCGTCGCCGCTGCCCTTGATGGCGTCGACTTCGATTTCGACCAGCAGTTCCGGGCGGATGAGTCCAGCCATCCCGACCAACGTGCCGGCCGGACGGATATCCCCGAAGAACTCGCCCATCACCTTCGTGACCTCTTCGTAGCGGGTCAGATCGGTGATGTAGGCGCGCCAGCGCACGACATCCCGCATCGAACTCCCGACCTGCTCGAGCGCCCACTGGATGTGCTCCATGGTCTGGCGGGCCTGCGCGCCGGGATCGTTCAGCGGGATGTCATAGCCAACGCGCAACGCGGTGGTGCCCGAAACGAAGATGCGATCGCCGACGACATTCACGCGCGAATAGCCGAAATCGCGTTCGAGGGTTGAGCCGGATGAAAGCCTGAGCTTGGTCGGGGTCACGCGGTCACTCCTTCTGGTTCGTTTTCGAACTGCACACCGTAGGGACGGCTCGAATAATCGTAGAGCCAGCGGGCGAATTCCGGATCGGTCTCCGGCGGGTAACCGCGCCACGCTTCCTTGACCTGCGAGAACTGGAACATGAAGGTGACCTCGCCGTTCCGGTAGAAGAAGTAGAGGCTCCAGCGCTCGTCTCGTTCGAGCAGGGTGAAGTCGCTCGACAGGCGCTCACGATGGGCTTGCAGATGGGCGTAGGCCGCTTCCAGATCATCGACCACGAAGCCGATGTGATGAAAGCTCGACGCCGCGCCACTCGACAAGGGAGCGTCCGGCCCGGCATCGAACAGGAAGAGGGCGGTATGGCCGCACGACATGACCGTCAGGTGTGGGTCATCCCGCATCACCTGCATTTGCAGGACATCGCGCAGGAACTCGCGGGCGCCGGCGCGATCCGCGATCGTGATGGCGAGGTGATCGAAGCCGAGATTACGCCACGGCCCCGGCGTTGCCGCAATCGGCTCCACCGTGGTTTCGAGGATCGTCGTGCCGTAATGATCGGCGATATCGCCGATGAAGTTGTCGGCGAACACCTCGCGCCCCTCCGGGGTCCGGAAGGTGGTGCGGTGACCGGCGGTCAGTTCCGCCGGCAGCGCCTTGTGCAAGGCGAGGTGGACGATATCGCCTCGCGTCATCGCGGTGTCGTAGCGATCTTCGCCGATTACGAAGGCGATCGAAACCGGTTCGTTCGGACGGGAAACGGCCATGGGCTCCTCGATCTTCCAGGCTACCAATCTTCATTGCGCGCCGGATCATTCGCGACTTTAATCTGGTAAAGCGTACACGGGACGCCCCGAACGCGCGGCTTTGGCGCGTTTCTCATGATGGAGCAATCGCCCATGTCTCGATTCCACCCATCGCGTCGGCCGGGTATTCGGCGCGCGCTGACTTCGGTTGCGTTGCTGTTCACGCTCGTTGCCGGGGTGGCGATCGGGGCCAATGGTCCGTTCGCGGAAGCGGATACGAATCTCGACAGCACCGAAGCGTTCGAGACCTT
>JADLGF010000311.1 GCA_020849415.1 Thermomicrobiales bacterium | reverse complement strand
GATGTTGTTGAGCTCAACATCATGATACTTCAGCACGGCCTGACGCCGGCTGACTACGAGGGAGTAACGGTGACAGCAACCCACGCTGAATCCGCGAAGACGATTGAGGTCGAGGCCGTCGCGACCGTAGAGACGGGAACGTATCAAGCCGAGATCACATTCGATGCGCCAGGTCGGTGGAAAATTCGCGGCGATATCGCCAGTTTCGGCATTGGTGCTGCGTTTCCGACAGTGTACGTTCATACCAACAAGGCCGATCTGGACGCTGAAACGGTGAGCAAAGGCTCTGACGTGGATGCTGTTGTTGAGGTCAACATCATCAGTGGGACCTTCGATCCGCCGCTCACCACCGTGACGACCGGCAGTACGGTGCGTTTCACGAATATGGATGGGATCAAGCACGAGGTGGCGTTCGCTGACAGCGCGATCGATGACTCCGGCATCCTCGAACCGGGTGAATCGTTCGAGGTGACGTTCGATGCAGTGGGCGAGTTCCTCTTCGTTTGCGGACCGCACCCGGGCATGTCCGGCTCCATCGAAGTCGAGGAGTGACATCCATCCAGGCCGAAAACAGCGAGACCGGGCGGAGAAACGTTTCTCCGCCCGGTCTCGCTATTCACCGAATCAGGCGCGGCGGACGATCTGGCCCGGAGTTTCGCTGGTGGGCGTGCCATCGAGGATGACGGTCCGACCGTTCACGATCACCCGGTCGATCCCGACCGGCTCCAGGAAGGGCTCGGTCCAGGTCGAGCGGTCAGCGACGGTCGCTTCGTCGAAGATCACCACATCGGCGCCGTACCCGGCCCTGAGCAGGCCGCGATCGCCAATCCGGAACCGCTCGGCCGGGAAGCTGGTCATCTTGCGCACTGCTTCTTCCAACGTCACCGCCTGCATTTCGCGCACCGCCAGGCGCAGTACCCGGGCGAAGCAGCCGGCGCCGCGCGGGTGGCTCGATGCGCCGTGATAGATACCGTCGCTTGCGACCATCATCAGCGGGTGTTGCACGGTTTCGCGGATCATCTTCTCCGTTGTGGCGTCGTCCCAGCCACGCAGGTAAACCATCAGGCAGTAGGGCGACTCGTCCACGATCATGCGCATGGCGAACTCGCCCGGTTCGAGGCCGAGCCGCTCCGCCACATCGCCGATCTCCTCGCCGATGTAGCGTTTGCCGGGGTTGTCAGCAAAGACGATCCGGGCCGTTCCCTTGTTCGTCTTCAGCTTGTCCTGCAGGTGATCGACCATCTGTGCGCGCAGTTCCGGCTGATTGGCGCGTTCGAGGATCGACTCCGGGCCACCGGCCGACGCCCAGATCGGGAGCATCAGCGTGAGATCGGTGCAACCGGCAGGGTAGAGGTACGACTCGAAGGTGAGATCGACCGCGTCGTCCAGTTCCCGCATGATCCGTCCGGTCATCTCATCGACACCGGCGTGGGAGACGTGCACCGGAATGCCCGCCTTGCGGCCGATTTCGATCGTTTCGAGCCAGGCTGCTTCGCCACCGAGGTCGTTATAACGCTGGTGGGTGGCGTAGATGCCGCCGTATTCCGCGACCAGCTTCGAAAGCTCGATCAGTTCGCGGGTATCGCTCGAAGCGCTCGGGGCGTAGTCGAGCCCGAGGCACAGGCAGCTGGCGCCGGCGTCCAGCCAGTCCCGCACACCCACCTTCATCTGTTCGATTTCGGCGTCGGTGGCGTGGCGGTGCTCCCAGCCCATCACTTCGAGCCGGATGGCGCAGTGCGGAATCTGCGGCATGACATTGGCGGGCGAATTGCCCGGAAAGAGCGACAGATAGTCATTTGCCGTCGGCCAATCGAAATCGAGCGGCACCTCGCCGTAGGCAAAGATTTCCGCTTGATAGAGGTCCCTGGCGAGATCGGGCTTCAGGCGTGCCCAGCCGAAGCCGTCGGGTCCGGCCAGATGCGTCGTCACCCCTTGCAGCAGAGCGCCGTGGCGGCGTGGATTGGACGGATCGAGCAGATTGACTTCCGAGTGGATGTGCACATCGATGAAGCCGGGCGACACGATGCGATCGGTAGCGTCAATTGACTCCCCGGCGGTGGCGGCGGAGAGATCGTCGATCGCGACGATCCGGTCGCCGGTGATGCCGACATCGGCCCGTTTGCGCGCCGCGCCGCTGCCATCGACCACGGTGCCGTTGCGAATGATGAGATCGAATTCCACGGTCTGGTTACTCCCGGTGATGCGGAATACGACAGGGCAAACGGGAGGGCCCACGGTCCTCCCGGTGGGGTCCGGCGGCGCTGCGCCGGTCAGCCGACCTTGACGCGCTGACCCGATTTTGCGGAGGCGTAGGCGGCGTCGATGACTTCGAGCACGTTGACGAGTTGGCCGTAGTTGGCGAGCGGTTGCCGGTCCTGCTCGATCGCTTCGAGCCAGTCCCGAATCCCGGCCGAAGCAAGCGGCCCGTACCCGGGGGCCTTGCCGAGTTCGTAGCTGTACGTCTCGGTGGCGTGCGGCTCGTCGCGATTGCCCGGTCCGAACCAGGTAACGGTGCCGTTCGACTGAATCTTGATCGAGCCGCCGGTGCCCCGAAAGGCGACGTAGCCGTCGTTCGCCCCGGCGCGCGGGAAGGCGTAGGCGTAGTGCACCGAGCCGATCGCGCCGCCGCCATAGCGAACCGACATCGAGATGACATCCTCGACCTCGATCGGTTCGCCGCTGAGGGTGCCGCTCATAGCGTGCAGCTCCACGATCGGTTCACCCGTCAGCCAGAGGAGCAGGTCAAGATCGTGTACGCCAAGCCAGTGGAGTATGCCGCCGCCGGCGGTGACCGGATCGAAGATCGGGTTCTTCGGATCGCGCACGGAGACTGATGAGGTGGTGAAGATCGCCTCGGTCGTCATCAGCCGGCCGATGCGACCCTCCTCGATCATGCGGCGGGTGTGCTGCCAGGCGTGACCGTTCCGCCGGTTGAGTCCGACGTTAATCTTGACGTTGTTGCGCTGGATCGCTTCGAGCGCCGGTCGCGCTTCGGCGGCGGTGCGTCCGCCCGGCTTGTCGACGAGCATATGCACGCCGGCGCCGGCAAGTTTGATGATCGCCGCTGGCATGTCGATGTTCTGGAGGGTAATCAGCGCCAGATCGGGCTTGACCTCGGCGATCAACCGGTCGAGATCGGCGTAGAACGGCAGGTTGCCGCACCAATCGGGGAGTTTTTTCGCCAGCACCGGATCGTGGTGCGATGGCGCCAGCCGTTTGCCGAGTTCGGGATCGGCGTCATAAAGCGCGACGATCTCGATGCGGTCGCGCCAGGCTTCCAGGCTTTCCACCCAGCCCGTGACGTGGTAGTGGTTGAGGCCGATCACCGCCAGCCGGTAGGTGCGCACGTTCGCTACTCCCCTTTTGGACGTCGCCTAGAGTTCCACGCCCGGCCACTGATCCCGCGAGGCGGAAACGTCGATCGCGATTCCGTCCGGATCCTCGACCTTGAACGATTCGGCGGGCGGCGTGGCGGGATCGTACGGCTTGCCGCCGTCGATGCCGTCCCAGATGATCTCGAAGCCCATCGATTTGAAGCGTTCGGCCGCTTCGGCGAGGTCCGGCACCCGCACACCGATGTGGAGGTAATCGAGCATGCCGCGCACGTGCGGCGCCCGCTCGGCCTGGTTGTGCTGGAAGACACGGAAATTGTGGTGGCCGTCGGTCAGATCGCTGTGGCCTGGATGCTCCGCGACCACTTGCAGGCCAAGCGCATCACGCCAGAAGCGCAGCGATTCCTGGAGATTCGTGGCGCGCACGCCCACGTGAACGAAAACCGATCCCATCCCGTTGTCCCTCCTCGGGCCGGTAGATGGCCCGTCGACTCGGGCGGCATCGTATAGCCGTCTGACGACCTTCGCAACCGGCCGCTGATCGGTCTCCGTGGGACTGGGGATTACTCGGGCGCTGCCGCTGTACTGAGAACGGAATGCGACCGGCTCGGTAGGACGCCGAGAACGCCAACCGCCCCGACTCTTCGAAGGAAAACCGGTGATCGCGCCGTCAGTTGACCCCGAGTTGACATCAAGCGCGCCGCGCCACCGCGCATGAAAACAGAGACGCCAACCGTGCGCGTTCTCCAACGCCGTCTCAACGAGGGATCGAGGAGTCTTCCGCGAAGCGGCTCATCGCATGGACACGGTGCGGTTTCGTCAGGCCGCTTCGCGTCGGATTCATCGCTCCGCTTTGAATGACAGGTTGCGTGGAGTAGAGCCGGTTGGCGGCTTTTTAGTGCAGCGGAACCGGGCTTGTTGGCCGGGTATTCCTACGCACCGGGCCGGCGATAGGCGATCGATCCGGCGGTTTCCAGGGCCTCCAGCGTCTCCTCTACAGTCATCAGTACGGTCGTCTGGAAGGAACTCACCGCCCCGCCGGCGCAGATCGCCAGCGCCGTGGCGGACATCGCCACGTTGTCCGGCGCTTCCCATAGGTTGTAGCCATCGTGCTCGCCGAAGGCGTACCAGAATCCGTGGAGCTTGCCCCCGACTGATTCGATGTACTCGGCGGCGGCGGCTCGACGGTCCTCCGGGTTCGCGATGAGTTTGGACCACGCTTCGGGTGTGTAGCTGAAACGCGTCAGGTACATGGGCATCGTTCATCCTCCTCCCGAGCGACGCCATGGACACCAGAAGACGTTCAGGCACACCTGAGTTTACATATGGCGTCTGGCCATACGTTACACCTTCCGGCGGCGGTGTCAACCGGTGAACCGGCTGACAGCCGCCGGGCGGATCGGAGGAGTGTCGGTTTCGGCTACTCCTTGCGACTGAGCGGGATGGTGGTGCGGCCGGTGCTGGAGCCGCCATCGACGAAGTAGATGCTGCCGTTGATGAATTCGGAACCAGGTTGGACCAGGAAGCTCACGACCCGGGCGATGTCGCTTGGCTGCCCCACCCGGCCGATCGGAATCGCCGCAACGAGTGTCTCGAAATACTCCTGATTGAGCGGAGCATCCGGCACCGTAATCAGCCCGGGCGCGATCGCATTGACGGTAATGCCCATCCGGCCGAGTTCCATCGCCATCACCTTGGTCAGCATGTTGATCGCCGCCTTGGAGGTGGCGTAGTGGGCCGCGCCGGCTCGTCCGGAAACCGAGGCGCCGGACGAGAGATTCACGATCCGTCCCTTGATCTTGCGCTCAACCATCTTGCGCGCCACCGACTGGCTGACCAGGTACATCCCCTTCAGGTTGACATCGAACACCGCATCCCACTCGACCTCGGGGAGTTCGAGGAACGGCGTGTTGGGATAGATGCCGGCGTTGTTGACCAGTACTTCGATCGGGCCAATGCCGTTGGTGACATCCTCCACGATCAGATCGATGCGCTGGCGCATGCGGACATCGAGTTGCGCGCCGAGGGCGTGCTCGCCGATCTCTTTGGCAACGTCGGCCGCGCGTGCACCGTCGACATCAGTGACGATGATGAAGTAGCCGTCCCTGGCCAGTTGCAGGGCGATCTCGCGGCCGATGCCGTGACCCGCGCCGGTGACCATCGCCACCGGCAGATTGCTCGCGCCTCTCATCCCTACCTCGCCTCCTGTACTTCACTGCCGCGATTGAAGGTGGCGGTGCAGCCGCCATCGACCGTCACGATCGAACCGGTCATGAAACTCGCCATATCGCTGACCAGGAACCGGACGACATTGGCGATTTCGCTGGTCTGCCCCTGGCGACCGAGCGGTTGCAGCGCCGCCAGCCGGTTGCGGGTCGCCCAGCGGGCGGCCGCATCTTCCGGCGACATCCGATCGCCGCGCCGCGCCATGTCGTTGTCAACGTAGCCGGGGCAGACGGCGTTGACGCGCACGCCGCGCGGTCCGAGATCGACCGCGTTCTGTTTGGTGAGATTGATCACGCCCGCCTTGGCGGCGGCGTAGGCGGCGTTCTCCGGCGCGCCGAACATGCCGAAGGTCGAAGCGATGTTGACGATAGCTCCCCGGCCCGATTTGACCAGGTGCGGCACCGCCTCCCTGGTGACGCGAAAAACCCCCGACAGATCGACCGCGAGCACGGCGTCCCAGACGTCGTGCTGGAACTCATCGATCGGGGCCGACGCGCCGGGAATTCCGGCGTTGTTGACCAGGATGTCGATCGATCCGGTTCGGGACGCAGCGCTCGCAATGGCTGCCTCGATCGAGGGGATATCGGTGACATCGCACGCTGTGAAATCGGCCGAACCGCCGAGCGATCGGATCGATTCCGCCGTGGATTCACCGGTAACAGGATCGCGTTCGGCAACGGTGACGTGTGCTCCGGCTTCGGCCAGCGCGTGGGCGATGGCCCGCCCGATGCCGGAGCCGGCGCCGGTCACAACAGCGGTGCGTCCGGTGAGATCGATCGTGGGCAGCATCGGTGGGAAACTCCTTGGTACGAGATCGCGAATTGCGTCCGTTTGTACCCGAATTCGCCCGATCACGCGACTGATCGCCAACGACTCAGCTACTCTTTGCATACGAACGCAACCGGAACGGCGATTCAGGGAGGTGCAGGGATGAAGATCGGTGTGTTTGCGGTCCTCTTCGCCAAGAAACCGCTGGATGAGGCGCTCGATTACATCAAGAACGCGGGGTGCGACGCGGTCGAGATCGGGTGCGGCCGCTATCCCGGCAAGGCGCACTGCGATCCGGCGGCGTTGCTCGCCGATGACGCGGCGCTCGAAGCGTTCCGGCGCGCCTTCGCCGATCGTGACATCGAGATCAGCGCGCTCTCATGTCACAGCAATGTGCTCCACCCCGATCCCGAACACGCCGCCACCGACGATCGGAACTTCCGCGAAACGATCGAGCTGGCGGCGCGGCTCGGGGTGTCGACGGTCAACAACTTCTCCGGTTGTCCGGGCGATGGCCCCACCGCCACCAAACCGAACTGGGTGACCTGCTCGTGGCCGCCCGATTACCAGGAAATCCTCGAATGGCAATGGAACGAGGTGGCGGCGCCGTACTGGAGCGAGATGGGCGATCACGCCGCCGGGAAGGGGGTCCGAATCGCCATCGAACTTCACCCCGGCTTTCTCGCTTACCACACCGAGTCGTTCATGCGCCTGCGTGAAATCGCCGGCGAGGCGGTCGGCCTCAACTTCGATCCGTCCCACCTCTTCTGGCAGGGAATGGACCCGCTCGTCTGCGTTCGCGAACTCGGCGACATGATCTACCACGTGCATATGAAGGACACGTGGCTCGACCAACCGAACATCGCCCGCAACGGCGTACTCGATACGAAGAAGCTCAACCTCGAAAAGGAACGAAGCTGGATCTTTCGCACTGTCGGGTATGGCCACGGTCAGGAGTTCTGGCGGGCGTTGATTTCCGAATTGCGGCTGGCCGGCTACGACGGCGCTCTCTCGATCGAGCATGAGGATTCGATCCTGAGCATCAACGAGGGCTTCACCCGGGCGGTCAGTTTCCTGAAGGATTCCGTGTTTACCGAGGACCGCACCGAGAGCTGGTGGGCATAGCGCCCATACCGGCATCGTCACCCTGAGTGAAGCGAAGGGT
>JADLGF010000310.1 GCA_020849415.1 Thermomicrobiales bacterium | reverse complement strand
GGGTCTTACGCAGGGAACGGTCGATCCGCCGATGAAGTGGATGGGGCACGAGGTCACCGGCCTGATGCCGGGCATGATGACCGCCGAGCAGGTTGAGGGGTTGCGCACGCTGCCGGTCGATGAAGCGATTGTCAGCTTCATGGAACTGATGATCGTTCACCACATGGCGGCGGTTGACATGGCGGAAGCCGTCAATGAGCGGAGCGACAACGGGGTGGTGACTTTCCTCGCCGACGCAATGATCCGCACCCAGCAGGGCGAGATCGAGGTCATGAACCTCTGGATCGAGCGCTACACCGGCGCCGCATCGCCCAGCCCCGACGCCACCCCATCCGCCAGCCCGGTCGCCTCCCCGGAACACGATCACTGATCGCCTGGAGGCGCTCGGTTCGTCCGAGCGCCTCCAGCCATCAAGCCTCGGAGACGCTTCGGTATTCAGCTTTGGGCGGCGAGTCCACGCGGATATTGCAGCCGTGGGTATTGGGGAGCGCATGAATGATTTACGCACTTTGGGATACGCGAGCAACGAACATGATTGCCGAATATGACAACGAGCGCGATGCATTGGCGCTCGTTCTCAGCGGTATCGAACGCAATGGTCCCAGCGACTCTGACACCTTGATCCTTGAAGTCGAGAATGAAGCGGGCAACCTGATCTTCACCATCTCCGGGGACGCTCTCGCCGCCATGGCGAAAGAGCGACCGCACCCGAGTCGCGTCGCTGACTAGAGCGACGGTCGTAGCTGTTGTCTTCTCACCACCCAAAAACAATCCCGTCACCCAGAGCGGAGCGAAGGGTCCGACGCGACGCGGCCCGCCGATACCGCACCGTGCCCATGCGGATAGCCGCTCCGCGTCGGATTCTTCCTTCGTCAGAATGACGGGATTGGCGGTGGGCACCGACGGGCAGCACAATTACCCATCGGTTGTAGCTCCTTGCGCAGAAGTCCGTGTCTCAATCCGGAAGCTTGACGATCAGGGCGGGGCCGCCTGTTTCGTCGTAGTGAGCGGGGGATTCGGCGATGGTGGTGAGGCCGTCGCGGGTGAGGGCTTCGACGAGTTCGGCGAGCCAGGGTAGGCGTTCGTCGTTGAATTCCTCGTGAATGGCGGGACCGAGTTCGAGCAGGGTGAGGCCGGCCGGTGAAGCCTGCAACGCGCGCAAAATGCGGCCGCGGTACTGGCGGTTCGATCCTTCGAACTTGCCCTCGTTCTTCAGCCGCGTGCCCTTCGGCAACGACGTGATCGAGGCGTGAATCACCGGAGCGGCGACGCAAATCTCGCGGAGCGGACAGATGATGCAGGCTGGTTTGCGCGCGGTGCATTGCAGCGCGCCGAACTCGATCAGCCCCTGATTCCAGCGCCAGCCGTCACATGGCGGCACCAGCGCCGCCGCCAGCGCGACGATCTCCTTCTCGCTCAGTTGGGGTTCGGGCAGTTCCGGACCCGCCACCAGCCGGTGAATCACCCGGCGCATGTTCGTGTCGATGAAGGCGACGTCCTGTTCGAAGGCGAAGCAGGCAATAGCGCCGGCGGTGTAGGGTCCGATGCCCGGGAGGGTGCGCAGGGCAGCGACATCGCGCGGAAACTCGCCGCCATGATCGTTCACGACCGCCTGTGCGGTTCGTTGCAGATTCACCGCCCGCCGGTTGTAGCCCAGCCCGCTCCAGAGCCGGATCACTTCGCTCGCCGGCGCCTCGGCCAGTGCCTGCACATCGGGAAACCGGTCCAGAAAGCGTTCGTAATAGGGGATGACGCGGTCAACCTGCGTCTGCTGGAGCATGACCTCGGAAATGAGGATCCGGTACGGGTCACGCGTTCGACGCCAGGGGAGATCGCGCCGGTTCAGCTCGAACCAGGTGAGCAGCCCGGTTCTGATGCCGGCGATGTCCTGTTCGGTGAGGGCGGTCATTGCGATGCGAGAGCCGTCGCCAGCGTGGTATCCACCAGCGCGGCCAGATCGGAGAGCGAGCCGTCATTGCACAGGACGCGCGTATAGCCGGCCGGGTCGTACGTCATCTGGGCGGCGATGCGTCGCTCCGCATCCGCTCGACTGAGGCCGTTTCGGGTCATCAGCCGTTCGAGTTGCCGGGCGGGATCGACCTGAACCAGCCAGGTTTCATCGCAGTATTTGCCGGTGCCTCGCGAGAGTTTCACGGCCTCGATCACCGCCAGCGGCGCGTCGATCGCTTCGAGCCGCGCGCCGATCTCCGCGATGATCGCCGGGTGGGTGAGGCGATCGAGATCGGCCAGGGCCTCCGGATCGGCGAACACGATCGCCCCCAGCGCCTTGCGGTCGAGTTCACCCGCGTCCGTCAACACGCCGGGGCCGAACCGCTCGGCGATGCGGGCAGTCAATGGCAAACCGGGTTTGACCAGATCGCGGTAGACGAGATCGGCGTCAAGCACCACCGCGCCGTGATCGGCCAGCCGGCGCGTGACGGCGCTCTTGCCGCTCGCGATCGGGCCGGTGACGCCGATGACGAACGGGCGGCTCACGGCGCGCTCTGGGCGAGCAGTTGATCGAGCTGGGCCGACGTCTCCTCCCAGCGGGCGTAAACGTCGTCGAGCTCGCTCTGGACCCGCTCGTACTCCTCGCCGAGCCGTCCGACCGCTTCATGATCGCCATCGATGCCGGCGATGGTCATGGCATCGCTCAGTTCGTTCAGCTTGCCTTCCAGCCTGGCGATCTCGCGTTCGTTCTGGGCGAGCGCCTTCTGCAGCCTGGCGTCGCTGACCGGTCGTGGTCGCTGTTCACGAACCGGTGGCTCCGGCTCGGGGGCCGGCGCAGGCTCCGGTTTGGCCGGCTCTTCCCGCCGGCCGATCACTCGCTGGTAGTCGGTGTAATTGCCGAGGTTCTGGGTGAGTCCGCCATCCTCGACCGACCATATCCTCGTCGCGATCCGGTCCATGAAGTAGCGGTCGTGCGAGACGAAGAGGATGGTGCCGTCGAAAGTCGCCAGCAATTCCTCGAGCGTTTCCCGGCTCGAGATATCGAGGTGGTTGGTTGGCTCATCGAGGATCAGGAAGTTCGACTGCTGTTGCAGCAGCATCGCCAACGCCAGCCGGGAGCGCTCGCCACCCGAGAGCGCCTCGACGTGCTTGAAAACGTCGTCCTCGGAGAAGAGGAAGCGGCCGAGGTAGGTGCGGGCGAATTCCTCGCCCATCGGCGCCACGCTCATGATCACCGAGAGGGGTGTGCCCTGGCGCGGCAGCTGCTCGTGCGCCTGGGCGTAGTACCCGACCTTCACGTTGGTGCCGAAATCGATGCGTCCCTTGAGCGGCTTCAGTTCACCGATCAGCGTCTTCAGCAGGGTCGATTTGCCGGCGCCGTTCGGCCCGATCAGGCCGACTCGCTCGCCCCGTTCGATCTGCAACGCCGGCGTTTCGACCAACAAATGCGGTTCACCACCGGGAGACGCGGGCGGGTAGCCCGCCCGCAATCCCGGCGTGGTCGAAAGCACGATCCGGCCGCTGCGGGTGGCGGAGGTGAGGCGGATGTTGAGTTCCTGATGCTGCTGCGGACGCGCGATCCGCTCCAGCCGGTCGAGCCGGGTCTGCCGGCCCTTCGCCTCGCGGCTGCGCTGCCCCGCCTTGTACTTGCGGATGAACTCTTCCGTGCGGGCGATGAACTCCTGCTGCTCCTCGTACTCCTTCAGCCGGCGCTCGTAGCGCTCCTCCCGGAGGCTGAGGTAGCGGGAGTAGGGTGCGGGGTAATCCTCCAGCGTGCCGAAGGCCACCTCCATGGTCCGGTTCGTCACCCGATCGAGGAAGTAGCGGTCGTGGGAGACGATCAGGCAGGCGCCGTTCCAGCCGCGCAGGAAGGTCTCCAGCCACTCCAGCATCTCGAGGTCGAGGTGGTTGGTCGGCTCGTCGAGCAGGAGGAGATCAGGGTCGGCCAGCAACGCCTTGGCGAGCGCGACCCGGGTTTTCTGCCCGCCGGAGAGGAGATTGACCCGCTCGTCGAACTGCTCGGTGGTGAAGCCGAGTCCGGAGAGGACCGTTTCGACACGGTGATCGATGTCGTAGCCGCCGCCCGCTTCGAAGCGGTGCTGCAGCCGGTCGTATTCCTCGAGCAACGCCTCCAGATCGTCCGTCGTCTCCCCCATGGCGTGCTCGATCTCGCGCATCCGCTCGCCCATGCGCAGGATCTCGTCGAACGCGGTGAAGGCCTCCTCACGGATGGTGCGGGAGCTGTCGAAGCGCGCCTCCTGCGGCAGGTAGGTGACCCGCAGCCCGGAGGCAAAGATGACCTCGCCCCCGGAGAGATGCTCGATGCCGCCGATGATGCGCAGGATCGTCGATTTGCCGGCGCCGTTAACGCCGACCAGCGCGACGTGCTCACGCTCGTTGATCTGGAAATTGACGTTGCGGAAGATCTCGTCCGTGATGTAGGTCTTGGCGAGACCATTGACCGTCAACAACGTTGTTGGGGCCATCGGGGCATTGCTCGGTTCGTGACGGTGGGTACCGGCGGCGGTCTTCAAAACGCGCCGGACTTGCCGGCGCGGACCAACCGAAAGTATACCGCGCCGGCGTTATCGCCCGGTTTGACCGGCTTTCCAATGCTTGTATTCCTCGGGCAGGCAGACGGCGCAGGGGCGATAGCCGGCGGCGATGGCGGTCGCCTCGTCGAGGAAAAAGACGCGCTGCTTCACGTAGTGGCCCAGAGCGATCCAGCGGAGCGCGCCGGGACAATCGAGCCGGCCGTAAATGCGGTTCTTGCGGTGTCCGCCGAGGGTGCCGGGCCGGTCGCTGGCGTACGGTTTTCCATCGGCGCCGATCAGGGTCCAGGTGCGTTCGGTCATCGGATGCGGCTCCTGACGCGGTTGTCCCGGACAGCGTACACTGCCTGCTCGTTGACCGATTTCGAATGACGCAGGGGACGGACGCAATGCTCTGGCCGGTGACGACGACGCGCAACAGCGGCGGGGAACTGATGATCGGCGGCGTCTCGCTGCCGTCGATCGCGGCCGATTTCGGCACCCCGGTCTACATCTATGACGAAGAGACGTTGCGGACGCGCGCGGCGGCCATTCGTGATGCCTTCGCCCGGGCGTATCCCGATTCACAGGTCGTTTACGCAGCCAAGGCGTACGGATCACCGGCGGTGATCCGCATCTTCCAGCAGGAAGGGTTGGGGCTCGATGTCGTTTCCGGCGGCGAACTTTACGCCGGTATGCGCGCGGGTATGCCGCCCGCGCTGATGACCTTCCACGGTAACAACAAGAGCCGGCACGAGCTGATCGAAGCGTTGGAGGCAGGCGTCGGCCACATCGCGGTCGACAACGATCACGAACTCGAGCTGCTGGCAGCGATCGCTGCCGCGCGCGGGGAATCCGCGCCGG
>JADLGF010000309.1 GCA_020849415.1 Thermomicrobiales bacterium | reverse complement strand
TTCCACCAGATCACCGACGACATCGTCTGCTCGCGCAGTCTCGATAACCGCGTCGGCGCCTGGGTGGCGCTGGAAGCGCTGCGCATCCTTTCGGAGAAGCGGCCGGCGGTCGAGGTGGTGGCGGTCGCGACCGCGCAGGAAGAGATTTCGTTCGCCGGCGCCTACGTGGCCGGTGATCGCCGCAAACCGACCGTTTCGATCGCTATCGACGTCACCCACTGCAGCGACTATCCGCACGCCTCGAAGGCGATCAACGGCGATGTCCAATTGGGCGGCGGACCGGTGCTGCACCGGGGCTCGTCGCAGAATCCAGTGGTTTATAAGGCATTGGCGTCGGCGGCGAACCGACTTGGGTTGGACTTGCCGGTCGCCGCGCAATCGCGAGCGACCCACACCGATGCCGACGCCCTGATTCGCTCGGGCGGCGGACCGGCTTCGGCGGTGGTCTCGATTCCGAACCGCTACATGCACTCGCCCAACGAACTCGTCTCGCTGCGCGACCTTCAGCAATGCGCCGAGTTGTTGGCGGAGTTCATCGGCTCGATCACCCCCGAATCCGACTTTCGCCCGTAGGACATAAAAAGGCCCGGATGATGCAACCGCGTTCAGCCGGTCCAGGTCTTCCTATTCGTCCGTATCAACGGTTTTCTTGCGCTGTCCGGCCGGTGGCGGCGGTGCGACGCCCTCCGGTAGCGGTTGGCAGACCGGGCAGAGGTAGGTGCCGCGCTGGGCAACGCGCACCTTGATGATCGTTGCGCCGCAATCGGGGCAGCGCTCCCCTTCCCGCGCGTGCACCGCCGGGAAACCGTCGATCGGGTACGCCTTCAGGTTGACGATCCTGGCGCCACCCTGCTTCAGCCCTTCGTCCAACGCCCAGGTCACCGCCTCCCGCAGCGCGGGAATGCGATCGAGCGGAACCTGGTTGGCGGGCGTGGAAGGATGAATCCGGGCCTTGTGCAGCGCCTCGTCGACGTAGATGTTGCCGAGGCCGGCCACGAGTTGCTGATCGAGCAGCGCCGCTTTCACCGGAATCCGCCGCCGCGCGAACCCCTCGATCAGCACCTGATCGACGAACTGCTCGTCCCCGATCCCCTCGGGGCCAAACCCCATTCCGAGCACCATCTCATTGATGGCCTCGGCCGGCCCGAGCCGCGCCCAGCCGAACTGACGCAAATCGTTGTAGTAGAAAACGGTGCCGTCGGTGAAATCCATGATCAGGTGCGTTGTGCGGTTGGGATTGCCGTCATCGAGCTTCGGGATGGGGTGGCCGGCCATGAGCGGGTCCAGTGCCGGCGCGGAGATCACAATCTGCCCGGAGAGCTTGCAATGCATCGCCAGCGTCAGGTCGTTGTCGAACTCGAGGCTCAACACTTTCGCCCGGCGGCGGACCCGAACCAGCGTTCGCCCGAGTAGCGGATCGAGCGACGCCATCGGCGATTCGCGCAGCAACTTCGGTAGTCGGAGTTCGTAGGCGCTGAGGGTGCGTCCGAGCAACAGCCGCTCGATGTTACGGCGCATCGTTTCGACTTCGGGTAGTTCGGGCACGGGACCGGTCTCTCCTCGATCAGGACTTGCGTTGCTTGATCTGTTCGGAGCGCTGGCGAATCCACCGGGCCGCCGCCCGGCCCTGGTCGACCCCGGTGTCTTCGCTCATCGTGATCCGCTGGACGTGGGTCATCACTGCGTAGGCGGCGTGCTGGGCCTGCTGGTAGTCGCGTTTGGAAACCAGCGCGCCCGGCCCGGCGAGGCGACTCGTAGCGTGCAAACGCACCACCCAGGATGGGTGTTCCCAACTGACGGTGACGATGGTGTCGCCGAACTGCCAGAGGAATCGATCTTCTTCGTCCGATCGATCAGCCACGAATACTCCTGAGGACCAACGAGCAGAACTAGCCGGCCAGGCCGGCCAACACCGAGTTTACCGTACGTTTCGAGTCGAATCGCGCGGAATCGTGCTCAGGCGATGCCGAGAAAGGCTCCGGACGCATCCCGCTGGACGTGGCGGATTCGGGTGACCGCCATCGGATCGATCGGGCCGTAGATGTGCGGGAAGACCGATTCCGCATCCTCGTATTTCCACGGCTGGCCGTTCGCATCGAGATCGACGCTCAGCACCACGAAGGGGCGCGCATCGGCCGTATAGAACTGGTTCGCCACCCGGATCACCCGCTCATCACCATCTGTGCAATGGATGAATCCATCCGCATCGTACGCTTCCGGCAGGTAGGTTTTCTGGCGCGATTGCCGTTCCCAAACTTCCAGCGGGCAAAGGTGCAGGGTGACGTGATGATTCGAACGTTGTGACACGGGATCTGCTCCTGACCGGCGCAAGCTGCGGTGCTCACCAGACTTTTCCACACCTATTCTCACCCATCTGGCCGGTTTCTCGCCCGTTTTCACCGCGGTGACCACGCCGTCCTATACAATCGCCCCACGTGAGGCCACGGCTGGGCGACGGTTCAGCCGGTGACGCGCAGGGAGCCACGGTGGAAGCAACGAGCCCGATCGGCATCATCATCAACCCATCGGCGGCGGGCGGCAAAACGATCGCCCTCGCGCCGGAAATCACCGAGCGGTTCGCCGCCTCGGGCTGCCGTCACGATATCCACATTTCGACCTACGCCGGCGAGCCGCCGATCATTGCCCGGCGCATGCTGGCGGGAGGCGTGGAGACGCTGGTGGCCGTCGGCGGCGACGGTACGATCAACGAGATCGCCTCGACCATTCTGGAGAGCGGCCGGGATGTCGCGCTCGGCATCATCCCCTCCGGAAGCGGCAGCGATTTCGTCCGCTCCCTCGAGCTGCCCAAGGAGATCGCCGCCGCCGTCAAGATCGTGCTCGATCGCAAAGTCGTGCCGATCGACGCCGGCAAGATCACCTTCGATGACGGCGCCGAATCGTTCTTCGTCAATGTCGCGGGGTTGGGGTTCGACGCGGTCGTGGCTGAATACGCCATCGAATCGCGGCTGCCCGGCAGCACCCTGCCCTACCTCGCCAGCGCCCTCCGCGCCATGCGCGTCTATCACAACATGTCCATGCGGATCGAATCGGAGCACGGGGTTTGGGAAGGACCGGCGGCTTCGGTGCTCTTCGCCAACGCGCAGTTCTTCGGCGGCGGCATGAAGATCGCGCCGATGGCCGATCTCACCGATGGCCTGCTCGATGTCTGCATTCTGGGTGATCTCTCGAACCTGGAGATGATCCGCGCCGTGCCGGGGCTGTTCAAGGGCAAGCACGTCACCAATCCGAAATTCCACCATTTCACCGCCCGCCGGATCGCCGTCAGTACGCAGTACCCGGCCCGGGTGCAGGCCGACGGCGAACTCCTCCGCTACACCCCGGTCACGATCGACGTCCTGCCGGGAGCCTTGCAGATCTGCTGCCGATGACGAATGAGCTTCCACCACTGCCCGCCGGTGTGCGCGACTGGAAGGCGCTGATCGGCGACCTCGAACTCCAGCCGAGCAAGGGCAAGGGGCAGAATTTCCTCTTCGATCGCAACATCGTGCGCCGCATCGTGCGTACCGCCGGCGTGCAGCCGGGCG
>JADLGF010000308.1 GCA_020849415.1 Thermomicrobiales bacterium | reverse complement strand
TTGGCGCCGGTGAAGGTGCGCGATTTGAAGAAGCGCAGCGGCACCATCGGGTTCTCGGTCCGGAGTTCAACGAGCACGAAGATGACACCGAGGAGAGCCGTCAGGCCGAACCCGGCCAGGATCAGCGAATCGCTCCAGCCGCGCGGGCCGGCCTCGATCAGCGACCAGGTGAGCGCGGCGATCGCGCCGGTGATCAGGATCGTGCCCGGCACGTCGATCGCGGCGCTGCCGGAGGTATCGCGCGATTCCCGCACCACCGCCTGCGAAACGAGCAGGGCCAGGATGCCGATCGGCACGTTGAGAAGGAAGATCCAGTGCCAGGTCGTGTACTCGATGATCGCGCCGCCGACCACCGGGCCGAGCGCGATGCTCGAAACCGAAACCGCGCCCCAGATGCCGAGCGCCCGGCCCCGTTCCGCCGGCGGAAAGGCCGCCGAGATCAGCGAGAGGGTGAGCGGCATGATCAGCGCCGCGCCGATGCCCTGCAGCGCCCGCGCCAGGATCAGTTGCTCGATCGAGTTCACAAAGGCCGCCAGCGCCGACGCCGCCGTGAACAGGCCGAGGCCAATCAGGAACCAGCGCTTGCGACCGAAGCGATCGCCGAAGCCGCCCGCCGTGATCTGCAGCGAGGCGAATACGAGGGTGTAGGCCGAAACGATCCACTGGAGTTGGGAGGTACTCGCGCCGAGGTCACGCTGAATCGTGGGCAACGCCACGTTCACGACCAGGTTGTCGAGCATAGCCATGAAGAGCGCGAAACAGGCCGCAACGAGGGTGAACCACTTGGCGTTGTCATCATTGACACGCCCCTTCAGGAAAGACAAATCGTTGTCCTTTCTCCCGGTGAACCGGGCTGCCCTGCTCCCGGCCACCCCTTCGTCGCCGGTTGAGTCAGTCAAAGCGAACGGTGTTCGCTCGGGCGAATCCTATTCGATCACACCCGTGGTCGCAAGGTAAAAATGCCTGAATTCGGTGGTGGTCAGATTGGCGGTGCGCACAAAAACGGCGAGTCCGCTGGTTCGCGGAACTCGCCGTTTCTGGTCACTGCGCGGTTTGGGGAGTGCTCGCCCCGCCCTGTTCGGCGTTCATTCCGTCGCTCAAGGCCAGGCGGCCGAAGAGCTTCCAGATGAGGCCGAGGGAGGGGCGGTGCTGCTGCGCTTCGCGAGCGAGCCGGTATTCGGCCGCGCGCCGCACATGTTCCTCGTGCTGCGCCTGGGTAACGATCTGGTAGGTGGGAATCAGACCATTCATGGTCACGCGTCCTCGCTTCGTTCGCAAGCAACCTCGCCTGCATGCGTCCGGCAGCCCCGTTGCGCCGGATCAACGTTTCCATTCTACGGAGCCTGTCAAGCCTGCGGTTCACCGGTCTTCGATCAGCACGTCGACCGGGGGTTGTACTCCACGCCGCGCTCGTTGCCCGTTTCGTCGTTGACCGTCAGGCGGCCATAGAGCTTCCAGATGAAGCCGGTGGCGCCGGAGCGGATGCGCGCTTCGCGCACCGCGCGAAACTCGGCCGCGCGCCGGATGTCTTCCCGGTGCTGCACGCGGGTGACGGTGTCGTACATCGGATTCACGCCGTACATCTTGCTTCCTCGCCTTCCGCGGGCGCCTTCGCCCGCTCTCTGCCGGTGACGTCTTCGCACCGGCTCGTCCTGTTCGTCCCATCGATCGGGTACCGGTATCGGACCTCAGGCCCGCCGCACCGTTGCGGCGGCGAGGGTCCGGGCGGAGCGCCGTTGCCCCGCCCTATCGCTTGCATCGCCCTGGTCCTTACCGGGCCAGGCGAATCAGCGCCGTATCATTGGCCGCCGCGGTCGTTCTTCCGGCGGGGTGAACCCAACCGCTCAACCGCGCCAGCGACACGCTCAGCTTGCGCCGCAGCGCGTCCATCGCACTCTTCGGGCCCGCCGCCCGAATGTTCCGCTCGAACTGCCTGAGTTCGAGCCGCTCATCCACCCGGCTCTTGCCGAGCTCATACATCAACAGAGGGTTCTGGGCGCTCATCGTTGAAACTCCCTGGTCGTTCGCGACGTCCCTGTCGCGATCATGCGTTCCATCATTGCGTCATTGATTGGTCGTTCGGCGACGTCGTGATTCGACTACGTGCGCCGTCTCTTCATGAAACTCATCGGACCCCTCCTCGTGAGCCGGCGGCCAAAAAACCGTCGCCGGGCGGATGATCGCGAACGCGATCGGGATCAACGAGCGACCGGCAAACGTCGCCGGACGCCATTGGTTTCGATTGCGGCTCTGAGAGCTGTTTCGGGGGAAGAAACCAAAACCCCCGGGTCGAACTGGTCGGCCCGGGGGTGGATGCGTACGCTCGGGGCGGCGCTAGATCAGCGCGCCGCGCGTACCGGACACTCCGGGGTCAGCCAGTGAAAGCGTCGGGACCGCATTCAATGCAGCCACGAGCGTTCGTCGCATCAGTGTCATTGGATCGTCCCTCCTTTCATGATTCTGAGCCTGACCATCGGGCCCGTTGCGCACCGCCGGAGCGGGCTTGTTGGCTGGTGATGGGTCGCGGCATTTCCGCGCACTCAAATTTTGTATCACGAGATACGCATAAAGTCAACAGGTTCCGCCGGTTTCTCGCGCCAGGTCGTTTCGCCCGGCCACCCAACCAAAGGTCCAACGTCAGGCGGAGGCCCACGCCACACGCAGGAAGCGCACCGTTTCCGGGAGCATGGCGGTAGGGCCGTCGGCAGCCAGTGGGCCGCCGAGGGCGCTTTCGATCGTCAGCCAGCCGTCGTAACCGATCGATTTGAACGCCCGGAACGGCACGGAGAAATCGAGGCAACCGGCGCCTGGCTGGAGGCGGTTGTTGTCAGCAATGTGCACGTGACCGAGCCACGCGCCAGCATCGAGGATCGGTGCGCTCATGCTCGCCTCCTCGATGTTCATGTGGAAGAGATCGGCCAGCGCCTGCACCCGCGGGTGATCGACCGCCGCCGCCAGTGCCACCCCCTGCTCGACCCGGCGCAGGAAGGTCGCTTCGAAGCGGTTGAGCGGTTCGAAGAAAATCCTGGCGTTGCCGGCCGGCAGCGTGGCCGCCCAGGCGCGGAATTCGGCGACCGCGAACGCAAAGAGTTCCGGCTCGCTCAGATCGGGGAACTCAACCGGCCGCCGCACCGGCACGCAGACGATGCCGTCCGCGCCGATCTGATCGGCCAGTTCGAGCAGGCGCGTCAATGCGGCGAAGCGTTCCGCCCGCAGCCCGGGATCGGGCTGGAGCGGATCGTTGCTCCCGTGCGAACAGAGCGCCGCGATCGGCACCCCGCTCGCCGCACTGGCCTCGTTCAACTCATCGACGATGTCCGCGAGATCGACGGTTGGACTGAGGTTGATCTCCACCCCGTCGAACCCGAAGGTGCGCGCGAACTGAAACTTCTCCAGGAGCGAATCGCCCGGGAGGCGCGCCGTTTGCATGGCGATGTTCATGACGATTCGCTCCTGTTCGTTGCGCGCTAGACCCGCTTCGCCAGGCGGCTGAGACGCGCCCACGCGAAGGGTGCGCCGTCCGCGGCATCGCCCTGAATGAAATCGACGGTGTAGCCGCTGAGCGGACCTTTATCGATGTAGAACCCATCCTCCACCGGGACAACCGAGTGCTCGACCGGCGGCGCCTTCTCGCCCGAGAAGGGATTCTTCGCCACGGTTTCGAGGGTGTAGCCATCGTCCTTCGGCTTGATCGAGAACTCGCTCAGGGCCGCCGCGAAGGTGCCGAGCCGTTGCCCGAGCCAGGCTTCGTCCGGGGTGATCACCGTTGGTTCGGGCTGGACGAGACCGAGATCGTGCTTCAGCGCCCACTTGATCACTTCGCCGTAGGCCGCCGCGCCGCGCGAGCCATTCGTGAGCGCCGCGATCGCGTATCCCTGCTCCGGGAAGACCTTCAGGTTGGCGTGCTGACCGTTGGTGGCGCCGCCGTGTCCGAAGGTTTTCGCGCCGCCGAATTTGTCAACCGCGAACCCGATCCCCCACTGGGCGTCGCCACGCACGGTCACGGTCGGCTGCTGCATCGCCTTCACCGATTCCTCGGTCATGTAGCGCTCGCCATCCACGGTGCCATCGCCCATGTGGAACTGCGCGTACTTCAGCAGGTTCTCGACATTGGTGATGATCGCGCCGGCCGCGTTCGAGCAGCGCGGAATCGCCCACGGCTCCGAGACCTCGAGCGGGGTGCTCGCGCCATGGCCCACTGCCGCCGAGTAGAGGATCGCCTCATGCGCGAAGAAGGTGATCGGATCGAGCTTGAGCGGCTTGAAGAGCTGTTCGGTCATCGCCTGCTCATAGGATTGGCCGGTGATCGCCTCGATCACGCCGCCGAGGATATCGAAGGCGAGATTGCAGTAGCTGTGGGCGAAATCGGGCGGGGTCGTCGGTTCGGTCTCGGCGATCGCTTCGAGCAGCTTGGCGAGGGCGTCATCGCCATTGCCATGATCGACGAAGTAATCGCCGAACAAACCGCTCGTGTGATTGAGCAGGTGCAGGATCGTCAGCTGATCGGTGAGGCCCTCCGGCTTCAGCTTCAGGTTCGGCAGGTGCTTCGAAAGGGGATCGCCGAGCGCGATCTTGCCCTCCTCGGCCAGCTTCATGATCAGGGTGGCGGTGAAGGTTTTGGTGATCGAGCCGATCTGGAAGATCGATCCCGGGGACACCGGCGCACCCGTGCGGGCATTGAGCACGCCGTGCGCGTGCAGCGACATCTCGCCATCCTTCAGGATGCCGATCGTCATTCCCGGTACGCCCCATTTGGCGCACGCGCCGCGAATTGCGTCATCAAGCGTTGCCCAGGCTTCAGCCGACATTCCGCTCCCCTTCCATCTCGAATCGCGCCCCGCGCGGTGCTGCATCAACGGCAGCGATCATAACAGGAAGGTGGGCGTGGTTCCGACCCCGGGATGAGCCCGATTCACACCGGCGGTGGATGGCATCAGCGGACGTCCGCCCTGCCATCGGAGCAGGTTCGATGTACGAGCATGGCCGTTTCTCGTGGCGACACGACCGCCGCCGAGGGGGCGCTAGAGGAGGCCGAAGTGCAGGGTCGCGCCAGTCTGGCCGATGTCCGCCGGGTCGTGCGGTTACTCCGGGCCGGTCTTCGCCGGATTCTCGAACCGCAACCGGAGATCGAAATCGCCGCCGCCTCTTTATCGGCGAAACGACGGTAAAAACCCACCCCCGGCAACCTGCTCGCAAAACCCAACCTCCGAGACCGCCCCGCCGCCATCGTCTTCGCCCAAACACACGACCTTGCGAACTGAAACTCAGGACGCGCAGCCTGGCTGATCGTGCAGCCACGCAAGCGCGGCACCAAGCACCGGATCATCCTCGGTGCCGTACTGCTGCCAGTCGGTAATGACGATGTGATCGGGTGGCACACCGTCGGGGAATTCCAGGCCGGTTCGGTCGGTCATCGCCGCGACGGCGAGTACGAGACTCGTGCCATCAAAGAGGAATCCTCCGGCGTTTGCGGTGGTTGCTCCCACTGTGTATTCGCCGAAGAGACGAGCGCCTGGCCGATTGACGAATGCCAACGCAGTCACTTCGCCTGCGCTACCGGTGGCCGGCCCAATGAGAACCGCGATCGAGCGCGAACTCAAATCGATCCCGTTCCAAATCTCGCTGAAATCCGCACGAAGAACATCGTCGTCGAAAATCTGGCGATCCTGAAGCGTAACCGGCCGCAACATACCGTCCGTGAATCGCCAGCCGCCGAACAGACCATCTCCCAGCAGCGACATGATCGCGCCGATCATCGGCGTATAGCTTCCACCCATATTCAACCGGAGATCGATCACCCAGCCACACGCCTCTTGCGCCTCGGCAATGATCTGGTTCCCGATCGCGGCGAACGCCTGGTCCTTCCCGGGCGCGGAGAAATTCGGTATCCCGATCATCGCGACCTCGGGATCGAACGGCACAATGCCACCCCATGGGATCGCGTATCGCTCGTATGGCCCCGCCGTGACCGAGATCCCTATGACAGCGCCATCGCTCGCCCGCTGAATGGTGAGGCGTACCGTCTCGCGCCGGATGCCGGTGTAAAGATCGTAGTAGGGGAACAGAGTCGGTGAAAACGGTTGGCCGTCCTGTTCGAGCAAAATGTCGCCCGTCCGCAGACCACTCAGATCTGCCGGACTCCCCTCGAAAACCAGCGCCACTTTGGCGCCACCAACCAGAAAACCGTATCCGGTGGCTTCTACCGGGAAATAGGGTGCGTCAGGCTCGACAAGAAAGCTGTGATTATCCCCCACCGCTTGTAAACGACGCAGAATACCGGCCAGCGCCGGACCCGTTTCCTCCAGCGTGGTCGCTCCCTCAATCGCCCCGAACGCCAGTCGCCGAACGTTCTCCCAATCGACCTGCGCGCTCCAGTAGCTGCGAGCCTCAGCGATTTCGATCACGTTCTCGATGAAGAGCCTGGGAGTAACCCGCTCGGGATTGAAATCGATCGTTGCGGCGATTTGATCGATGTGGCCAGGGTCCGCACCGATCGCGACAAACGCCGTCCGCGCTCCCCGGCGCTCGAACGGCTGGCCGTGCGGGATGACGATCATTGTCACCGGACCGAGTGAGATAGCCCCGCTGACGCGACAGGCGTGGTGTCCACGCCAACTTACTGTTGTGGTTTTCGGGATCGAATCAAACCGCTCCAGCCAGGATTCAGTTTCC
>JADLGF010000307.1 GCA_020849415.1 Thermomicrobiales bacterium | reverse complement strand
TGTAATGAAGGGTCTTGCCCTTCAGGCGCTCATCAACCTCTTCCGAATCCTCGGCGAAGCTGATCTCGGTTTCGCTGGTCTCGCCGGTCTTCATCCCGTTGATCAGGGTGACGAGTTCCGGGAAGAGGGGCGAGGTGCCGAGGATGAATTCCGCGTTCTCGGCCGGCTTTTCGAATTCCTCGCCGTCAAGCGTGGTTTCGATGTTGAGGCTGACGCGATCGCCATCGGCCGGGTTGGCCGCCTCATCCTCGACGGCGATCCACTCGCCACGGTTGTTGCGCAGCTGCTCGATCGTCTCGTCGATTTCGTCCTCGGCGATCGCGGCGTCGCGCGGCTCGATCCGGACCGAGGCGTAATCGCCCGGCTCGATGCTCGGAAAGACCGGCACGGTGATCTTGAAGGAGAGGGGCTCGACCTCGGTGATTTCCACCGACGGCTGGCCGACGACGATGATCTCTTCCTGCTTGACCGCATCGCGGTACAGGCGATCGATCACGATCCGGTGCGCCTCTTCCTCGTAGACGCCGGGGCCGTACATGCGATCGATGATGTGGCGCGGCGCCTTGCCCGGGCGGAAGCCGGGGATGCGAATGGTTCGGGCCACCTGGCGGAACGCCTTGGTCGTAGCCTCGTTGACTTCCTGCTCGTCCGCGACGATGTCGAGGAGGACCTGGCTTTCGGGCAGTTTTTCGACGGTCAGTTTCACGCTGGCTTGCGTCCCTTCTTCATCACGCGCCGAACATGCCAACTGGCAAGGCGCTCAAACGTGCCGCCTCGACGCGAGGCGGCGCCCACGGAAGTCCGGCGGGCCTTTTGCCGCAAGGGCATACTGAAACGTGGGCATCCGCCCCGTTTCAGGAACACCGCATTCTACCACTGTTGAATCAGTCGATCGGTTCGGTCAGGCGTCGACTGTGACGCCCGAGAGGATGCCGTCGATGATCTCGATCTCCTCGTCGTAGATGCCGGCGCGCGTTTCCACCCCGATCAGCATCAGGCGGCCCGGCTCGATTTCCTGGCAGGTCAGGTACTGGACCATGCCGACCGCCTCGCTCCGGCCCGGCCAGAGGAAGTCGTAGCTGACCAGGATGTCTTCGGCGCCGCGGATGCCGTCCGGATAATCACGCTCTTCATCCTCGGCAAAGTCCGACACGCCGTCGACCCTGGCGATCGAGTCGAGATACCCCTCCAGACACGCCGCCGCGTCCATCCCCTCCCGTTCGAACAGCTGCAGGGTGAAGACGGTGGCGCGGGCGGTGATCTGCATCCGCTCGTTGCCTTCGAAGCTGGATGTCGAGCGGCCACCCCAGAGGGCGCGGTCGTAGGTCACCGACACCGGGAAGGACTCGGCTTCCCAGGTTTCGGGCTCGACCGGCTGGGCATTCGCGCTGGCGGTGAGCAGCGACATAAGGCAGAAGACCAGGATCGCCAGGAGTCCGATTCGACGGCGCATGAATGTCTCTCCCTCCGGTGGTTTCACTTCACCATAGTGAAGGAGAGCGGCGGGCAAATCAACAGGCCGGGTAACGGACGGTTGCGGAACCCGGAACCCGGAACCCGGAACCCGCGCCCAAGCGCGGTTCGTGTGTCCGTACACTTCTTATCCGCAGATTAGGCGATTTGCCGGGCAATGCCTCCGGAAGTGAGGTGTACGTTCATCTTGTCCGGACTTTTTGCCACTGTTAGCTTAGTGGCGGTGCTCAACGTTCACTGGCTGCTGGTGGGATTCCCCGCACCTGAGTACGTCGAGCGCGACCGGACCCCCGATCTGAGCGTGACCCCCGATCCGCTCTCCTGCCGGCCGCGCTGCCCCCGACGTCGTGCTGAATTCATCAGCCATATCCGGTGAGCCCGCCTGGGCAGACACCTGCCGACATCGAGCTTTGATACGCCGGATGGTGCGAACCCGTGGAGAGGATGGCTCCGCGAGCGTTCGTTGGCGAAGCATTGCTCTGTCGCAGGTGGATATCCAGAGCCGGTTTAGCCAACCGGCATGTCCGGGTGAGCGAGCGGACGCCGATTCCGGCGCGCGCTCGCCACTCCGGCGGATGAGTATCCGCCGCGCGTGATCCACGGGTCTCGGCGGTCACATGGAGGGAATCGCGGTGGCTAATCCCCGCACGCGTTCGGCCTGGAAGGCTCGCACCTTTCCGGTCTTCGCAACGCTCGCGCTTTTGTTCAGCCTGGCGGCAACGCCACTGACCGCCGGCGCCGAGTTCGATGTTTCAGTTGGCAGTGTCAATGATCTTTCGGGCCTGACCGCGGTTGCAGCCGGCAATGGTCAGGGTGTGAATGTGCGCGTCAATCCGGCCCTGGGCGCGGATGTGCTGGCGACGATCCCGGACGGCACGGTGGTGGCCCTGCGGATCGATCGCGCCGATACGGTGCGCGCCGAAGGCATCCGCTGGTGGCCGGTGACGGTCAACGGCAACGATGGCTGGATCGCCGGCCCGTACCTCGCTGATTCGAACGGCGCGTCTCCCGATCGGGGCACCGAGACCTCCCCCGGCGCCGGCCGCTTCGCGATCGGCTCCTATGTCCGCGCCAATACCGATGACGGCGCGACCGTGAATATCCGCACCAAGCCGAATCTATCCGGCGATGTCGTCGGGCACATCGTCGATGGCGGTGTGGTGCAGGTGATGGACGGCCCCTACGAGGATCGGCGCGGCATCGTCTGGTTCAAGGTCACCGACGGTGGCACCACCGGTTGGTCGAGCGCCGAGTGGCTGGCGCAGGCGACCGGACCCTCCGCGCCGGCCGATGCCCAGGGCGAATTCGCCGAGGGTGACTGGGTGCGGGTTTCCACCAACAATGGCGACAACCTGAACATGCGCCACAGCGCCCGCGTGCGCGGCGGCCTGGTCGATACCGTGGCGCATGGCGCCAAGCTGCTGGTACTCGAAGGTCCGCGCTTCGATGACGATGGCAACGCGTGGTACAAGGTCGAGCACTTCAACAATCGGGGCTGGGTGATCGGCGACTGGATCGAATCGAGCAGCCGCCCCGCCTACTCCGATCAGTACCGCAGCTTCTCCGGCGGAACGGACGACCGCGCCGTTTCGACCGCCTCCACGGCGGGCGCGGCGGGAGTCGCCACCGGTTCGATGCGCCTGCCGCTCGATAACTACGTGGTGACGCAGGAATTCGGCTGCAGCTACCTCGGCTACTACTCCTACAACTCGGCGTGGGGCTGCCCGGTGCACGACGGT
Organism: Thermomicrobiales bacterium; assembly: GCA_020849415.1. Lineage (GTDB taxonomy): Bacteria > Chloroflexota > Chloroflexia > Thermomicrobiales > UBA6265 > JADLGF01. The sequence continues at coordinate 7,400 of JADLGF010000307.1, read as the reverse complement.
CTCGATCTGGCGGCGCCGCTCTGGACCGAACTCAAGGCCTCGGATGGTGGCACCGTAACCGCCGCCGGCTGGTGCGATTGCGGGCTCGGCTACTACGTGCAGATCGATCACGGCAACGGGATCAGCACGATTTACGGGCACATGGTCGATCAACCGCCGGTGAGCGCCGGCCAGCAGGTCGGCAAGGGGCAGGTGATCGGTTACATCGGCAGCACCGGCACCAGCACCGGCCCGCACGTCCACTTCATGATGCTGGTCAATGGCAACGCGGTAAACCCGCGCGAGTACGCCGGCTAACCGACGGATTCGATACGCGGACGATCGAACGGCTCCACCAGGTGTTGGGTGGAGCCGTTCGGTTTTTGGTTGATTTCCCCCATTACTTTGCCGCCGAAAGCGCCTACACTGCCAACGATGCGCAATGGCGCGCTCGCCGCTTTTTTCCAACAGGAAAGGACCGCCGATGATCCGAACGGAATTGCTCTACCAACCCGCCTATGCCACGGCCCGGGTGTCGCTCGATCGAGGCGATGCGATACGCGCCGAATCGGGCGCCATGGTCAGCATGAGCCAGGGAATGCAGATTCAAACCCAGGCGACCGGCGGCGTGTTGCGCTCACTCAAGCGATCGATGCTCGGCGGCACGTCGTTCTTCATGAACACCTTCACCGCCCAGGCCGATGGTTCCGAGTTGCTGCTGGCGCCCTGCCTGCCGGGCGATATCCGGGTGTTCATGCTCCAGCGGAGCGAAATGATCGTGCAATCGGGCAGCTTCCTGGCCGGGGATCTCAACATCAACGTCGAGACAGGCTGGGGCGGCGCGCGCACCTTCTTCGGCGGCGAGGGCCTCTTCATGCTCCGCTGCAGCGGCTCCGGCGAGTTGATTGTGTCGAGCTACGGCGCGATTCACACGGTGGACGTTCCGGCGGGCCAGACCTATACGATCGATAGCGGCCACATTGTCGCCTTCGATGCGCACATGCCGTACCAGCCGCGCAAGGCCGGCAACTGGAAGTCGACGATCCTGGGCGGCGAAGGCTTCGTGGTTGAGTTCAGCGGTCCGGGTCAGGTGCACCTGCAAACCCGCAGCCAGCAGAGCCTGCTGAGCTGGCTGGCCCCGCGTCTCCCGAGCGACAACTGAGGCGAGGAGCTAGTTGTCAGGAGTCAGGAGTCAGGAGTTGGAGCAGTCTTCATTCCTGACTCCTGACTCCTGACCCCTGGCTCCTCGGAAAGCGGATCGTGAAGGCGGCTCCGGCGCCGGGGGTGCTTTCGAGGGTGATGGTGCCGTCGTGGGCGCGGACCAGCGAGGCGACGATCGCCAGGCCGAGGCCGGAACCGCCGGTCGCGCGGGTGCGGGAGGGATCGGCGCGCCAGAAGCGTTCGAAGATCCGCTCCTGGTCCGCTTTTGGAATGCCGGGTCCGCGATCGGCGATCGTGACCACGACTTCGCGCTCCTCCGCCCGCGCGGAAACGGAGATCGCCGTTCCGGCCGGCGTGTGGATGCGGGCGTTAGTGATCAGATTGTCGAAAATCTGCCGGAAATGACCGGCATCGCCCAGCGTCAGCAGGTTCGGCGCCAGATCGGCCGAAATGGGCCGATCTGGCTCGATCGCCAGGGCGGCTGCGATGGAATCCTCGAGCAACGGCGTCAGATCGACCGGCGATCGCACCACCCCGCGCTGTTCATCGAGCCGGGCCAGCATCAGCAGATCGTCGACCAGGCGCTGCATCCGGCCGCTCTCGGTTTCGATCCGGCGCATGGCGTTGTTGAGTTGATCCGGATCGTTGAGCGCGCCGGCCCGGTGCAGTTCGGCGAAACCGCGCAATGAGGTTAGTGGCGTGCGGAGTTCGTGCGCGGCGTCGGCGACGAAACGGCGCAACCGCTGCTCGTTCCGCACCCGCGCCTCCACCGATTCCTCGATCTGCCCAAGCATGTCGTTGAGCGCGTGGGAGAGCCGGCCGAGTTCCGTGCGTGGATTGGCATCGGGTGCGCGGCGGCTGAGATCGCCGGCGGCGATGGCGGCGGCGGTGTCGATCATGCGATCGACCGGTTGCAGCCGATTGCGGATCAGGAACCAGCTCGCCGCCCCGGCCAGCACCAATGCCACCACACCCGCTCCGAGCGTGAAACGGAGAATCCGGCTGACCGCATCATCGACTTCGGTCAGGGGCGCGGCGGTGGCGATCACCTCGCCGTTCCGGCCATCGCAGACGTAGATGCGGAACCGCATGTCGCCCTCGACCGCTCCGATCGTCGTGACCTGATCGAATCGTTCGGCCCGCTCGGGGCTGCCGGGCGCCACTGAAGTCAGGTCCGGCAGCGGATCGGGATCGTCGGTGTAGCCGGACGGGGTGGCGGAGACCAGATCGCCGCTGGCGTTGAAGACCAGCGTGGCGTTCTGGTGCAACTCCGGATTGCCGTAGCCCGCCGCGGTTCCGCTCTGGGTGTCCGCTCCGCTCGGCTGGCCGTAGCCCTCGCGCGGGGGGTTGCGCGTCTTCTTGTCGGCGGCGGTGATGATCTGCTGGTCGATCTGATCGGTGAGGGTGGCGCGGGTGGTGCGCACGGCGAACGCGCTCAGGAAGGCGATGCTGAGCGCGATCACAAGGGCGCTGGCGAGAACGAGGCCCGAGCGGAGGGTCATCATCGCCTCCCGATCAGGTGGCTGGCGGCGTGCGGAGGGCGTAGCCAAATCCGCGCACCGTCTGAATCAGGCGACCTTCGCGATCATCGAGCTTGCGCCGGAGGTAACTGACGTACGTCTCCACGGCCGAGAGTTCGCCGGCGGCGGCATCGTCCCAGACGTGGTCGAGCAGTTGCCGTTTGGAGAGGGCGCGATCGCGGTTGATCAGCAGGTAGCGGAGCAGACGGTATTCGGTCGGGGAGAGGGCGATTTCGTCCGCTCCCTTCCAGACCTGGTGGGCGGTTTCATCGAGCACGAGATCGCCGACCTTGATCCGGACTGATTCCTCGGTCATCGGCCGGGTACGGCGTAGCACCGCCTCGATGCGCAGCACGAGTTCCTCGAGACTGAAGGGTTTGGTCAGGTAATCATCGCCGCCGCCGGAAAAGCCCTCGCGCAGATCGTCCGCTTCGTCCCGGGCGGTCAGGAAGATGACCGGCCAGGCGTCGCCGCCGGCGCGCAATCGCCGGCAAACCTCGAAGCCATCGATATCGGGCAGGTTGACATCGAGGACGATCAGATCGGGCTGAAAGGCGCCGGCGCGGCGCAACGCTTCCTTGCCGCCATCGGCGGTATCGACGGTGAAGCCGGTGAAGCGGAGCGCGGTGGTGAGGAGATCGCGAATCGATTCTTCGTCATCGACAACGAGAATGCGCGCTCCGTCGCGGTTCGCGGCCATGTGCAAGCCGTTTCCTGCTGGGCGGGGTCCGGTTGGGCCGGACGGCGCGATCATTGCGCTGCCATTCATCTTAAGCGAGCCAGGCCTGGATACGCGAACGGACGAAGCGTGGGAAATGATCACCCCAACGCGCGCAACCCCGGTTCGATAGCGATGGACGGGCAGTAGTCTCACTACCGGACACAAGGCCGCGCGCGCCGTTGTGGTTCTCGGCCGGCCATGAAGGCGATCGACGGGTCCCATACAAGACCACTGACCGGCCCGGCGTTCCGGCGGACCTGAATGGTCTCCGGATTACCGTGATTTCAGCGTAGCGGCGACACCCCGCAAAGTGGCTATGGAGAAGCTGGGAGTTTCCTGTGAACGATCGGCATTGACTCCATACCCCATCGGGGTATAATCAACCGGTGTGACCGGCGTCAGTACGGCCGGTCCGGTTTGAAACAAGGAGTATTCCATGACCGAGAAGATCACCCTGGTGGCGCCGGATATCTCGTGCGGCCACTGCGAAGCGACCGTGAAGCAGGTCGCGAGCGCGCAGCCGGGCGTGGTGTCGGTGAACGCCGATTCGAGCACCAAGCTCATCGTCATCGAACTCGATCCGGCGACCGCGTCGCTGCCGGCGATCGAAGCCGCCCTCGCCGAAGCCGGCTACCCGGCGTCGAAATAGGTTCCGCGTACCTGGTTCCGCGTTCCGCGTGGGTTGAGCGAGTCTGGGGCGTTTGGTGCCTTGTTTCCGAGGGTTCAAAACCCTCGGCGAAGTCAGCCGAAAGTGCCTTAGCACTGAGTTCCGCGTCGCGCAGCCCCAACCCCGCAGGGGTTTTCGTCTTACTTAGCCCATGGTTTTGAAGCATGGGCGATCCGCGTCACACAATTTCCCGGAACCCGGAACCCGGAACCCGGAACCCGGAACCCGGAACCCGGAACCCGGAACCCGGAACCCGGAACCCGGAACCCGGAACCCGGAGCCCGTTAAGAGAATCGAGCGGGGATGCATCGCATCCCCGCTCGTTCGCCTTTATCTTCTCGTTCCGTTGCCGGAAGCGGAAGGGGTTATTCGTTTCTTGTCGCGCCGGTTCGTATGTGTCTGCCACATGCGGCCGGCTGCCGTGGTGTTTCTGATTTGGCCTTGTTTGTAACGCTCGAAACCCGTCTCGTTTTCTGGTTCTCGATCGGATCGCGAGTGGGCGGTTCAGCCGGTGGACCAGATTGATTGCTGGTTACCGCTCGTCCCATGCTTCGCGGTGCAAGGCGGGCGCGTGGTCGATTGCCCCGCGGCCAACGGGGCGTGGCCTGTCAACCTGCCACACTCCCCAGAGGATTCGATTTGCGACCAGTCTGGTCTCCATCTTACGCCTCCTCGTTTCACGTCATTCCCTGGCGGTTCGCTTTCGGCCTGGTGCCCGGCGGGTAAACCCTTTTCCAGCGCAATACCAGCCTGCGACGCTACTTCACTTTCACGTCGTTTATCGGGGAAACCGTTTAGGTTCCTTCGGCTTATCTCCCCGATTCCGCCATCGTTCGGAACCTGACTCACTTATACACCTGACTTCGCGCAGAGTCAATAGCCCGAATCACATTGGTCCGATCTTTTCATGAATCGCTGCGCGGAACCTCCGATCCAGGGCGATGGCGAGGCCAAACTTCGCGCAAAACTCATCCGATTCGTTCGTACACGTTCGCTGCAACAACCATTCCCTGTGGCAAAATAAAGCCCACCGCCAACACCGGGCGGTCCGACCGTTCGTGTTTTCAGATGCAATTGAATCGGCAGCTTCGGAGCTCGGTCCGGACCTGCTACGGATGAGGGGGAGCGCGTGGCGAAACGACTGCTGTTGGCCGTACTGCTGCTGGTCGGCGGACTTGGATTCCTGGCGCAGAACACAACGGTCGCGCAGGATGCATCGGACGACCCGCTGAAGGTCGCCTTCATCTACGTCGGCCCGGTCGGGGATCTCGGCTGGACCTGGGCGCACGATCAGGGTCGCATCGCGATCGAGGAGATGTTCGGCGATCAGGTGGAAACCGCCTATCTCGAAAGCGTGCCGGAAAACCCGGCCGACGCCGAGCGGGTGATCCGCGATTTCGCCCAGCAGGGCTTCGATCTCATCTTCGCGACCTCCTACGGCTACATGGATCCGACGATCAACGTCGCTGCCGACTTCCCGGACACCCAGTTCGTGCACATCTCCGGCTTCAAGCGGGCCGAGAACGTTTCGACCGCCTTCGGCAAGATCGAGGAACCGCGCTACGTGGCGGGCATGATCGCCGGCCGCAAGACCGAATCGAACAAGATCGGCTACGTGGCTGCCTTCCCGATTCCGGAAGTGATCCGCGGCATCAACGCCTTCACCCTCGGTGTGCGCGCGGTCAATCCGGACGCCGTTGTGCAGGTGGTCTGGACCAACACCTGGTTCGATCCGCAGGTCGAGCGCGAAGCCGCCGAAGCACTGCTCGATGGCGGCGCTGATGTCATCACCCAGCACCAGGACACCCCCGGCCCGCAGCAGGCGGCTGAGGATGCCGGGAAGTTCGGCATCGCCTACAACGCCGATATGATCGAACTCGCCCCGAACGCGGTGCTCACCAGCGTCGTCTGGAACTGGGGCGCCTACTACACGCAGGTCGTGCAGGGCATGCTCGATGGCACCTGGACCGGCAACCAGGATTTCTGGGGCGGCTGGCAGGATGGCGTGGTCGGGCTTGGCCCCCTCAACGAGGCGCTGCTGACCGAGGAGATCATCACCGAGGTCAATGAAGCGGTCGCCTCCTTCGAGGCGGGCGAGCAGACCATCTTCACCATCTTCACCGGTCCGCTGCTCGATAACACCGGCGAAGAGCGGGTGGCCGACGGCGTGGCGATGACCGCCGAAGAGCTTCTGAGCATGATGTGGTTCGTCGAGGGTGTTGAGGGCACGATCCCGAACTCCTGATCCGGCCGTGAGGCGATAAAGCGGCGGGAGGCAGCAGCATAGGCCGCGCCTCCCGCCGCGTCGTTCCCGGACTCCCGCCGTGGAGAAGATGAGCGAAGCGAGCGTACCCCCCGCGATTGCCATGCGGGAGATCAGCAAACGATTCGGCCCGGTGCAGGCGAACGCCCGGGTCAGTTTCGATGTCCGGCCGGGCGAGGTGCACGCGCTGGTCGGCGAGAACGGCGCCGGCAAATCGACGCTGATGAGCATCCTGACCGGACTCTATCAGCCCGATAGCGGCGCCATTTTCATGCGCGGCCAACCGGTGAGATTCAGCGCGCCGCGCGAGGCGATCGCGGCCGGGATCGGCATGGTGCATCAGCACTTCATGCTGATCGATCAGTTCACCGTCGCTGAAAATGTGCTGCTCGGCCTGCCGCCGAAAGGGCGCGGAATCGAGCGACTCGACACCGCGCAGATCGAAGCGGAATTGCGCGATCTCGGCCGGCGCTTCGGGCTGGAGGTCGATCCGACCGCGCACATCTGGCAGCTCTCGATCGGCGAGCAACAGCGGGTCGAGATCGTCCGCCTGTTGCACCGGGGCGCCAGGATTCTGGTGCTCGATGAGCCGACCGCCGTGCTCACCCCGCAGGAGGCCGACGGGCTGATCGCGGTGCTGCGCGGCATGGCGGCGCAAGGTTTTTCGATCATTTTCATTTCCCACAAACTCGATGAAGTGCTGGCGGTGGCCGATCGGATCACCGTGCTGCGACGGGGCCAGACCGTCGCGACGGTCGAGGCCGCCGATACCGACCGCGCCGAACTGGCGAAACTGATGGTCGGGCGCGATCTCGACACCGGCGGCTGGGAGGGCGAGCTGCCCGAGATGGCCGGGATGTCGCACCGGCCGGTGCTCGTCGCCGATCAGCTCCGCGCGGACGGGGATCGCGGCCTGCCGGCGCTGAACGGCATCGATTTCGCGATCCACGGTGGCGAGATTTACGGCATTGCCGGGGTGGCGGGCAATGGGCAGCGCGAACTCGCCGAAGCGCTGACCGGCCTGCGCCGTGTCACCGGCGGCAGCGTGCATCTCGCCGAGACGGCGATCACCAACCTCGGCGCCGGTGA
>JADLGF010000306.1 GCA_020849415.1 Thermomicrobiales bacterium | reverse complement strand
GCGATCTGGTTGCCGGAATGCGCCTACCGGCCGGCGGTGCTCGACGCGACGGTCGATCCGCCGATCCGGCGACCGGGCATCGAATCGTTCCTGGCCGACCAGGGGATTCGGGTCTTCTTTAGCGAAACGCACACCGTCGAGGGCGGACACCCGGTCGGCAAGGCGGCCGGCGATGCGATCGGCCCGTACGGCATTCCGGCGCGGGTCGATGCGACCCCGCTCTCATCCGATGAGGCGCGCGAACCGGGCACCACTTATCGCCCGTACTGGGTGGGCGATGCCGCCGGTCAAACCGCGGTGCTTGGCCGGAACAACCGGACGGGCCAGCAGGTCTGGTCGGGTGAACACGGGTACCCGGGTGACGGCGTCTACCGTGAATTCCATCGCAAGGACGCCATTTCGGGCATGCAGTACTGGCGGGTGACGGGGTCGAAAGTCGATCTCGGCGACAAGGCGCCGTACGAGCCGGATGTTGCCGTCGGTCGGGTGGAGGAGCACGCCCGCCACTTCGCCCATCTCGTGCACGATCTGCTGAAGGAATACGCGGCCGCGACCGGAACGCCGGGCGTCATTTCATCGGCCTACGATACGGAGCTCTTCGGGCACTGGTGGTTCGAGGGGGTCGCCTGGTTGAAGGCGGTGCTGCGAGAACTGGCCGGGATGCCGGGCGTCGAGCTGTCAACCGCCAGTGGGCTGATAGCGAATTACCCGCCGGACCGGGTTGTCGATCTGCCGGAATCGAGCTGGGGTTCGGGCGGCGATCACTCGACCTGGCTGAACAACGAAACCGCCTGGATGTGGCCGCGGATTCACGCCGCCGAGCGAACGATGGAGACGCTGGCGGCCGCGAATCCGGATGCGACCGGCGTCAGGCTCGACGTCCTGAATCAGGCGGCGCGGGAACTGCTGCTGCTGCAGAGCAGCGACTGGCCGTTCCTGGTCACCACCGGTCAGGCGAAGGAATACGCCATCGAGCGTTTCTCCGAACACGTCGCCCGGTTCGAAACGCTCGTCGAATTGGCGGCGATCGACGGTGAGCTTTCGGCGGAGCAGAGTGAATTCCTCGCCAGCCTGGCCGAGCGGGATAACCCGTTCCAGGATGTCGATTACCGGAACTTTGCCGCCCGTCAGGGTTCGGCGTCACCGGCGGCGAAGTAATCGCCGAGATCGCTCTGGAACATGGTCCGCAGCAGGGCCGCGATCGGCACCACCAGCCAGTCGGGGCGGTTGTTGAGTTCGTAGAGAATCTCGTACATCGCCTTGTCGACGATCCATGGTTTCAGCGCGTCGAGAAACGCTGACTCGGTGGCCGGGACGAGCCCCGGTTCGGTGATCGCGCCGCGGTAGCCTTCGATGAAGGCGTCATCGAGCGCGTTCGCCTCGTCGAGCCAGCCGCGCTCTTCCCCGACCATCATCGCCTTGGCGTAGCTGATCGAGCGGAGCATGCCGGCGACATCCTTGAGCGGGCTGTAGCGGCTCCGTCGTTCATCGAGTGACCGCGCCGGTTCCCCTTCGAAGTCGATAATTCGCCACGCCTTGCCCCGCAGGAGGGTTTGTCCGAGGTGGTAATCGCCGTGAACCCGGATTTTCGCCAGACCGGCCGACGCTTCGTGACCGACCACTGACGCGCCGATGATCGCCCAGGCGTTCAGCGCCAGTTCGAGCACGCCGAGCTTAGTGCGGTCCTGAACGCTGCCGGCGTATTGCGCCAGGGCATCGCCGACGGTGTCCATGAGTTGCAGTGTGCCGCGAGTCCAGCCGGTCAGATCGTCGGTGGTGATCGGCTGCGGCGCCATGGCCGGATCGGTGGCGCGCGCCAGCGCCTGATGAAGCTCGGCGGTGCTTGCGCCGAGATCATGGATCGCGTCGATGACCGTAGCCTGACGCGCCGGGTTCGCATCGGCTCGCATCAGTTCGTCGAGCAACCACCCCCAGCCATCGCGTGCGTTCGGGACGAAACGCTGCGCGATGCCGAGCGAGGCCTCACCCGCCGCCGTGCGGAGCGAGAGATCGGCGATCAGCGGCGGCACGCTCGAGATGTTCGTTTCCCGCGTCAGGAACCGCCCGATCTCGGCATCCGGATTCAACCCCGGCACGATCCGGCGCATGAGTTTGACGATGAGTTGATCCCCGAAAATGATGCTGCTGTTGCTCTGTTCGCCGCTCAGGAGTCGTCCGGTCAACGCGGGAAGTTGCGCCGCCTCTGGCGCGGCGTTCCAGCGGAGCGCGCCGCCGCTGGCGACGCCGATCTCGACGCCGGCCGCCATCGAGGCGAGCACCCAGGCGTGGAAATCAGGATGCGCCGCCGCGTCGGTTCCGAACCAGGCGTTATCGTCACGGTCGGTGATCTTTACGAGCGCCGGCTTGGTCGGCTTCGGTTCGAACACGAGCGGCGTAAACCAGGTCGAATCAGCGCCGGACTGGAATGTGACATCGAGAAAGACCAACGCGATCCAGGTGCGGTCACCTTCGATGATCGACTCGACCCGGCTCGCAACCCGCTCGATGGTCCGTTGCTTTTCGCCGAACCAGCGGAATTCCTTCAGGGCACCCGGCCATAGGGCCGTGTCCAACTGTGCCGCCCCCTCCCGGATCGCCGCTTCTCCGAACGAGCCGGACACGGAAAGGCGGACGGGACCGGGCTGACTCATGCCTGCGAAGCCTCCAGGCGGAACCAGTAGAACGCGTGCGGACCGAGGGTGAGCAGGTACGGGAGTTCGCCAATCAGCGGGAAGGGCGTTTCACCGATCAGTTCGACCGGCCGGTAACCATTCCACGCCGACAGATCGAGTTCGCAGTATTGCGAGTACCGGCTCAGATTGACCACGCAGAGGATCGTTTCCTCTTCGTACTTGCGAATGTAGGGGAGCACCCGCATGTTCTCGGGGTGGAGGAATTCGAGGGAGCCGCGTCCGAACGCTTTGTAGCGCTTGCGGACCGCGATCATCCGGCGCATCCAGTTCAGGAGCGAGGTCGGGACGCGCATCTGGCCCTCGACGTTCACCCCCTGGAAGCCATAGACGGGATCCTGGATCACCGGCGCGTAGAGTTGCTCCCAGTCGGCGCGGGAAAAGCCGGCGTTGCGGTCGTTGCTCCACTGCATCGGCGTGCGCACGCCGTTGCGGTCGCTGAGGTGAATGTTGTCGCCCATGCCAATCTCATCGCCGTAATAGAGCACGGGCGTGCCGGGCATCGAGAGCAGCATGGAGTTCATCAGTTCGATCTGACGGCGGCCGTTTTCGAGCAGCGGCGCCAACCGGCGGCGAATGCCGACATTGATACGCATGCGCGGATCGCGCGCGTACTCGAAGTACATGTAGTCACGCTCGGCGTCGGTGACCATCTCCAGCGTCAGTTCATCGTGATTGCGCAGGAAGATCGCCCATTGGGTGTTCGCTGGAATGTCGGGCGTGCTCTGCATGATTTCGACGATCGGCGTGCGTGTTTCCTGGCGCATGGCCATATACATGCGCGGCATCAGCGGGAAGTGGAACGCCATATGGAACTCCGGCTCTTCCGGGGTGCCGAAGTACTCGATGACATCACTCGGCCACTGATTCGCTTCCGCGAGCAGGATGCGGCCGGGATACTCGGTATCGACCATCTTCCGGAGCGCCTTCAGGAACTGGTGCGTTTCCGGGAGGTTTTCGCAGATGGTCCCTTCGCGCTCGTAGAGGTACGGCACGGCGTCGGCCCGAAACCCGTCCAGCCCGAGATCGAGCCAGAAGCGGGTGACACTGAACATCTCTTCCCAGACAGCCGGATTGTCGTAATTGAGATCGGGCTGGTGACTGAAAAAGCGGTGCCAGAAATACTGCCCGGCGATCGGATCGAAGGTCCAGTTCGAGACCTCGGTGTCGGTGAAGATGATGCGCACGCCATCGTACGTGGCGGGATCGTCGTTCCAGACGTAGTAATCGCGGTAAGGCGAATTGCGATCGGCCCGACCGTCCCTGAACCACTGGTGCTGATCGGAGGTGTGGTTCATGACGAGATCGGCGATCACCCTCAGCCCCTTGCTGTGGGCGGCATCGAGAAACGCCTTGAAATCGTCGATCGTACCGTAATCCTTGTGGATTTCGTAGAAATCGGCGATGTCGTAGCCGTCGTCCTGGAGCGGGGAGGGGAACATCGGGAGGAGCCAGATGCAATCGACCCCAAGATCGCGAATGTAATCGAGCTTCGTGATCATCCCGGCGAAATCGCCGATGCCGTCGCCGTTGGCATCGAGGAACGATTTCACCG
>JADLGF010000305.1 GCA_020849415.1 Thermomicrobiales bacterium | reverse complement strand
GGGCGATCACCGGGCGATCGAGCCCGAATTCGGCGACGAGTTCTTCGTGCCGGGCCTTGCGTGGTCCTGGCGCGGGCGGCTCTCCAGCGGTGAGGCTCGAGTCGAGCCACTCCAGGCAGGCTTCCCAGCCGGTTGCGAAGCTCGCGGCGCCGGCCCGATCATCGAAGCGGTGGAGCAGGGTGAGGTGTGATGTCTGTCCCTCGGGTGTTACTGAGAGGTCGAATGCGTCGCCGTTCCAGGTGAAGGCGAAGCGACGCGGCGCCTCGAAGGCGAGCACCTCGCCGCTGGTTTTCTCTCCGTCCTGATCGAACTGAATCAACGCGCCCGGAACGGGTTCGAAGGTCACCTCGGCCGGGAACCAGTTGACGAATTCGGCGGGATCGCTGACCGCGTTCCAGAGCCGATCGGCTGGGGCATCGAACGAGCGCGCCACACGCACCGCCGGACGGTCATCGTCGTCGTCAATGAAGTCGATAGTCGCCAAGGCCGTCCTCCCGAATGAATGTCGAACCATCGCCGCTGCTTTCGACTAACCAGTGCAAGCGTAGCGCAGGGTGTATGGGAGGAGAAATCGAAATGACGGACCGCACGCCAATCTCGGAGAACAATTTCGATGAGTCGGGGAATCCGCCGATCGAGTGGGCAGCCGTGAAGGCGGCGCTGGAATCGCCGATGGGTCCGGAGCGGACCATCTACCTCGGCACCGTGCGGCCCGATGGCCGGCCGCACGTCGCCGGCATCGGCATCTCGGTGTTCGACGGCGAGATCTGGTTCGCGACCGGGTTCGATTCGGTGAAAGCGGCCAATCTGGCGGCGAATCCCCACTGCGTGATCGCCGGGGAGATCGGTGATTTCGATCTCTCGGTCGAAGGCGTCGCCGAGCACATCGTCGATCCGGCGACGCTCGAAACGCTCTCCGAGCGGTTCCGGGAGACCGGCTGGCCGGCGGTGGTCAACGGCGCCGTTCTCGAAGCACCGATCAACGAGCTGACCACGGTGTCGCGCCGCTGGAACCTCTACCACTTTCGCGTGGCGAAGGTGATCGCGGTCGGAGTCGGCCAGTCGACGAGCTGGACGTTCGCCGGGTAACCAGGCGCTGTCGATTCTCGCGGGACTCAAACGACCAACTGTAGCGCCCGGCATCGGGGCCGGTGAGTGAATCGAAAGGATACGATCATGGGTGATCGAGCACCGATCGAAGCCACGAATATCGCCGGGTACGGCGCGCCGCCATTCGAGTGGACGGAGGTTCGGGACAAACTGGCGGAGCCGACAGGCGCCGAGATGATCTGCTACCTCGGCACGGTCGGGCCGGATGGCGCTCCGCACGTTGCGGGCATCGGAGCGATCTGGTTCGAGGGGGATTTCTGGATCGTCACGGCCCGCTCGACGAAAAAGGCCCTGAATTTCCTGAACGATCCGCGCGCCACCATCGCTACCCGCGTGCCGGGCTTCGATGTCACCTTCGAAGGGGTGGTGACGCCGGTCGATGATCCCGAACTCCTGGAGCGCCTCGCCGCCGAGTACCGAAACGGGGGCTGGCCGGCCGAGGTGGAGGGCGATGCCTTCACCGCGCCCTATTCGGCTCAAACCGCCGGCCCGCCACCCTGGCACGTCTTCCGCTTCCGCTATTCGAAGGCCATCGCCCTGCAGATGGGCGAACCCGGCGGCGCCATGCGCTGGCGCTTCTAGAGGCGTCCAGCCATCCCATCAGCATCCGTCCAAAGGTCAGACGTGCTACTGAGGGCATGTCTGTAGGGGAGGGTCTTGTGCCCTCCCGGTCGCCCGCAGGCGACAAGCGCCAATCGATTCAGACACGCTGTAACAGGAAAAACATCCGTTATCGGACCGCGTTTCTGGCCCCGCGGGGGCAGCGGGAGGGCCCAAGACCCTCCCCGGCAGACGCCAGGCTGTCAGGGGTTAGCTGTCCTTCGCCATTCGCTGCAATTCGAACAATTTCGTGATTGCTTCGAGGGGCGACAGGCTCTCGACATCGATCGATCGCAGCGCCTCCAGCGCCGGGTTCGATTCGCCGAAGAGCGTCATCTGGATGTTGGCCGGTGCTGACGCGGCCGTCGAGCGCATCTGGGCGCGACGGTGCGCGCGCTCCTGACCCGCGCCACCGGCTTCGAGCTCGCTCAGAATCTCCCGCGCCCGCCGGACGATTGCCGGCGGAATCCCGGCCAGTTGCGCCACGTGCACGCCGTAGCTGCGATCGGCGCCACCCCGCACTACCTGCCGCAGGAAGACGACCGAATCGCCCTCCTCGAGCACGTCCATCCGGTACGCCTTGACGCGCGGCAGGATTTCCTCGAGTTCGGTCAGTTCGTGATAGTGCGTGGCGAAGAGCGTTTTGCAGCCGAGCTTCGGCGCATTGTGCAGGTGCTCGACGATCGCCCGCGCGATCGCCAGACCGTCGTAGGTACTAGTGCCACGCCCGATTTCATCGAGCACCACCAGGCTCCGCCGGGTGGCGTGATTGAGGATCGTGGCGGTTTCGACCATCTCGACCATGAAGGTCGAATTGCCGGTGGCGATGTCATCCTGCGCACCGATGCGGGTGAAGATGCGGTCGACCAGCCCGATCCGGGCCGATTCGGCCGGCACGAACGAACCGATCTGCGCCATCAGCACGATCAGCGCCGTTTGCCGCAGCCAGCTGCTCTTGCCGGCCATGTTCGGGCCGGTCAGGATGATGATCTGGTCCGATTCCGTGTCGAGCCGGGCGTCGTTCGGCACGAATTCGCCGGCGCGGAGCAGCGCTTCGAGCGTCGGGTGGCGGCCGCCGCGAATGTCGATCACGCCCGACTGATCAAGCGTCGGCCGGACGTAGTTCCGGGCGGAAGCGACATCGGCCAACCCGGCGAGGAGATCGAGCGTCGCGATCGATTGCGCCGCCGCCAGCAGGGCGGTCGCTTGACCCGCCACCTCGCGCACGACCCGCGCGTAGATGTCCTGTTCGATCGAATCGAGCGTTTCCTGCGCCGTCAGGACGACCGTTTCGAACTCCTTGAGCTCGGGCGTGAAGTAACGGGTGGCGTTGGCCAGCGACTGCTTCGGGAGGTACTCGACCGGCAGGGCCGGCTCGCTGCTGCCGGCGGTGGCGCGATCCCGCTCCGCCGAGGCCAGCGCCGCCGTGGTGATTTCCAGGTAATAGCCGAAGACCTTGTTGTAGCCGACCTTGAGGGTGCGGATACCGGTCCGCTCGCGTTCGGTTCGCTCCAGATTGGCGATCCATTCGCGCGCGTCGTTGGCGCGGCGGCGGTGCTCGTCGAGTTCCGGCGCGAAGCCGGGGTTGAAAATGTTCCCTTTGGCGGCCGAAACCGGCGGCTCCTCGACAAGGGCGGCTTCGAGCAGATCGCGCACGCCGGCGTTGACCGGGATCGCTCCGACGCCAGGGACGCCGACGGCGAGTTCGTCCAGCCCAGGCAAGGCGCGCAGCGAATCGCGCAGGTGACCGAGCTCGCGTGGGGTGACGTTGCCGGTGATCGCCCGGTTCACCATCCGCTCGATATCGCCGATTCCGCCGAACCGCTGCCGGATATCGGCGCGGCGAAGGGGGTCGTCGAGCAGCGCCTGCACGCCATCCTGGCGTTCGGTCAATTGGTCGAGATCGAGCAGCGGTCCGCCGATCCACTTCTGCAGCAGGCGCGCGCCCATCGGCGTCCGGGTTTGATCGAGCACCGCCGTCAAGCTGTGCTTCTTCTCGCCGCGGGAGCTGGCGGTCAGTTCGAGGTTGCGCCGGGTTTGGGCATCGAGCGTCATGAACGCTTCGGTGCTCCAACTGCTCAGACCGTTGATCTGCTGCAACCCCTGCAGTTGGGTCTCTTCCAGATATTGAAGAAGACCGCCGGCCGCGCGGATCGCCAGCGGCTTGCCGCCGATGCCGAAGCCGTCGAGCGATTCGACCCGGAAGTGGCGCTTCAGGGCGTCACCGGCGCGATCTTGATTCCAGCGCCAGGCTTCGGTCTTGCTCCGGGCGATGCCATCGGGGAGCCAGGCGGAGCGGGGCAGGATGGCGTCATCGACCTCGCCCGCCGCCTGCACCAGCTCGGCCGGTCCGAGACGGAGGAGTTCGCGCCCGACGGCGAGCAGCGCTTCCTCGGGAGATTCGGCGCCGATTTCAGTGCAGGCGAATTCGCCAATGGTGACATCGGCCACCGCCAGTCCGGCCCGCCGGCCGTCCGCCACCACCGCGGCGATGTAGTTGTTGACCCGGGCATCCAGCATCGAGGGATCGACGACGGTGCCGGGGGTGACGACGCGGGTGACATCCCGCTCGACCAGCCCCTTCCCCTTGGTCGCCTCGCCGATCTGCTCGCAAATCGCCACCTTGTGGCCGGCGGCGATCAGGCGGGCGATATACCCCTCGGCGGCGTGGTAGGGAATGCCGGCCATCGGCACGCGCAGGTTCTTGCCCATCTCCCGGCCGGTGAGCACGATGTCGAGCACATCCGCGGCGATTTGGGCGTCACCATCGAACGTTTCGTAGAAATCGCCGAGCCGGAAAAAGAGAATCGTGTCCGGAAAGCGTTCCTTGATTTGCAGATACTGCCGCCGCAACGGCACGACGTCAGGCTTGTCGGAAGCAGGCAAATCAGGATCCTT
>JADLGF010000304.1 GCA_020849415.1 Thermomicrobiales bacterium | reverse complement strand
GCAGTTACTCCAACCGGGTTGGGGCGGTGGGCCAGCGCTTGCCGGAAACGTCCACCCACCGGCTGGCGGCGCCGGCCTTGGTGACGCCGTCCATCACTTCCAGCACCTTCGCGCCGTCTTCGAACGAGTGGCTCGTCACCGTTCGACTGCGAATGGCACGCACCCACTCGCGAATCACCCGCGCCGTCGGAGCGGTGAGGTAGTGATCGAACTGGGGCAGATCGTCGAAAAGGCGGGAGGGAATCGGCAGTTCCACCAGGGTGCTGTCGTTCAGCCGGGCGCCGAAGAGGCGGTCCTCGTTCTGGATGATCAGCGAGCCCTCGGAACCGGAGAGCGTCACTTGCTCACCCCAGTTGAACGCGGCGGTGGCGCTGTAGTGAATCGTTGCCATCGCCCCGTTCATGAACTGCATGACGAGCGCGAAGTTGTCATCGGCGTCGGCGGTGGCGCTCCCTTCGGATCCCATCAGCCGGCGTTGCTTGACGAGCGTGGCCGTGCCGCCGGTGACCGCCTTCACGTCGCCCAGCCACCAGCGCATCGCGTCGATGTGGTGCGAACCGGCGTAGCCGAGCATGCCGCCCGCCTTCGATTTATCCATCAGCCAGCCGTAGCGCCGGCCGCCGGCGTCATTCAGCGCCGATTTGTAGACGATCATCGAGGCGCTGTAGGGAGTGCCGATGAACCCCTCGTCAATCAACTCCTTCGCCCGCTGCCGGACCAGGATGTGTCGATACTCATGATTCACCATCGCCACGATGCCGGCCCGCTCCGCCATGCGCACCAGGTCGCGCGCTTCGGCGTGACTGCGCGCCATCGGGCTTTCGAGCAGGATCGGCTTCCCCGCCTCGATCGCCGCGATCGCGATCTGGTGGTGCAGTGCCGGCGGTGTCGCCACGATGACGGCATCGACCTCCGGGTGATTGATCAGGTTGCGGTAATCGATCGTCACGTGCGGCACGAGGTGTTGCGCCGCCACGAGGTGGGCGTGTTCGGGACGCTTCGAGCAGACCGCCACCACATCGGTTTCATCGAGGTGTTTGAGCGCCGGGATGTGCACATCGACCCCGAACCCGAGCCCGATCACCCCGACCCGCACTGGCGAGGCGCTGCTGGAGGGTGCGTCAGGATTGGTCAGCGGAATCGGCCGCGGCTGTCTGGTGGGGCGTTCCGATGGCAGTGTGGTTCGAATCGGCGGGGTGGCCCGTCGCACGGTGCTCGCGCTCCCAGGTGGTGCGGTGCGTTGCAGCGCGGCTTCGGCCGGCTGCATATTGCCGAAGAGTGATGCTACCACGAGACGGGAGGAGTCAGTAGTCGGGAGCCAGGAGTCAGGAGCTGGGAGTTAGAATGGGGCATCGGTCAGCTTTGTCGATTTTGCAGACCACGACCTTGTTTCTGACTCCTGACCCCTGACTCCCCGGAGGCGACATGCGACTCTTCACCGGTAAAGGCGATGGCGGCGAAACCGATCTGCTCGGCGAGCGGGTCGGCAAGAGCGATCCCCGCATCGCGCTGATCGGCGCCCTTGATGAAGCGACCTCCAGTATCGGCTTCGCCCGGGCGTTCAGCAGCGACGAACGCACCAACGAATGGGCGAAGGAAACCCAGCGCGATCTCTATCAGATCATGGCCGAGCTCGCCTTCGTTGATGAACTGCGTCCCGATGCCTACGTCCTCCCCGCGGAACGGGTGACCCGGCTGGAGGAACTCACCGACCAGCTCACCGCAGAGATCGAGTTGCCGCGTCACTTCATCCTGCCGGGTGAGAACGTTTCCGGGGCTGCCTTCGATGTCGCGCGCACGGTCGTGCGCCGCGCTGAGCGGGAGGCGGTCGCCCTCGCGACCGGCGGTCACCCGATCAACCGGGAGATCGTGCGCTACCTGAACCGCCTCTCGTCGCTGCTCTTCATGCTCGCCCGGGCGGAAGAAGCCCGCGACGGCACTGTTGCCCCGAAAGCCAAGGCGCCCCGCGCATAACGTGAAGAAGGGGCACGGCCGACCGGCCGCGCCCCTACTCCGTGCATACCGCTAGTCCTCGACCGTTTCGGCCGGAGTTTCCGGCGTCGGCTCCACCGTCACCTCCGGTTGTTCCGGCACCGCCGTTTCCTCAACGACCGGCGTCTCCTCCGGCGTCACGGTCGGCTCGACAATCGGCGTTTCTGTCGGCACCGGCGTCTCAACGACTGCCGGCTCGATCCGGGTGCCCCAGACCGCTACCTCCGCCAGACACCCAACCGAAGTCTGCTCCGGGTTCTCCGGCGTGAAGGTGAAGCGCAGGTATCGCGCTTCCTCCGTGATCGCCTGATACCGCCAGACCATCCCCTCTCCGATCGGTCCCGGTTGCAGGTACGGATCGACGGCCGTCCAGATGTCGCCATCGAGTGAGTATTCGAGTCCGGTCAGCTTGCCGCAGCCACCCGCCTCGGTCAGCCAGCCGAAACCGCGCAGCGCGTGGTTCTCACCCAGATCGACCGTCAGTCGGGCATCGTGCCGGATCGGATCGGGGGCGCTGCTCCAGCCGGTGGTGAGTTCACCATCGGTCAGCAGCCGCTTCAGCTCCGGTGTATGTGCTTCATCAGTGACCGTGATCGCTTCGATCGGAGCATCGAGCGGCAAGGCGGTGCGATCGACCGTCACCGGGGTGATCTCCGGCGTGACCGCCGGCGCCTCCGCCGGCTGTACCGGCACCCCACCTTCGATCTCAACGACGTTGGTCTGCTGGTTGAAGCTGGCCGTTTCGGCCCGGAGCTGATACGTGCCATCGGCCGCGTAGCCCGGCACCGGGATCTTGATGTTGGCGCTGCCGGTATTCGAGGTGGTGCCGGTCGCCAGCACGATCCAGGTTGACGTGCCCTCCAGCCGCCAGCGAATCCGGATCGCTTCCTGCCGGGCGAAGCCGCGCAGCGAGATGTCAATGGTTTGCCCCCGGGCCGCTGGCGCCGGGGTCACTTTCACGCGTGGCGCGATCTCGAACGCCACCGATCGGCTCACGCCGCCGGCGCTGAAGACCACCTGGTGACCGGTGCCGCCGGTGTTTGCCGGCACCTTGAATTTCCCGGTCACCGAGCCGGTGGCATCGGTCTGGAAGGTCGGCAGGACCGGATTGGGGTTCGGCAGGAT
>JADLGF010000303.1 GCA_020849415.1 Thermomicrobiales bacterium | reverse complement strand
GGTCGGGGTGATCCAGGAGACATCGGCGACATCGGTCGAACCGGCGCCTCCGGCCTCGTTCTCCCGCATCGGCGTCACCTCGGCGTAAAGCCCTTGCTTGGCGAGTTCGGCCGGCAAGTGTCGATTCACGAGCGCCCGCTCGCGCGATTCGATCGGGTACTGATCGACGACCGCCTGTCCCCAGGCGTAATCGGCTTCGTCGAAGGGCATCGATCCGAGTTCATCCAGCACCTGCGCCATGATCCGGGAGATCACCTGGTTCGGCAGCATGTTGTAGGCGCCGGCGATGAAGTTTTCGCTCACGACCGTTTCGGTCATCAAGGCGGCGCCTTCGGCGATCTTGCGCACGCGATCGGTGAGTTCCTCGACCTGGTCCCGCTCCGGCGAGCGGACGAAGTACCAGACCTCGCAATCATCCGGCACCACGTTGGGAGCGCCGCCGCCGTTGGTGATGACGTAGTGGATGCGGGCCTTGTCCTGCATGTGCTCGCGCAGGAAGTTGACGCCGATGTTCATCAGTTCGACCGCGTCGAGCGCAGACCGCCCGGTCTCCGGATTGCCGGCGGCGTGGGCGGTGCGGCCGCGGAAGCGGAATCTCAGGTTATTGACCGCGTTGGAACTGCTTGCCCAGACGGAGTTATTGAAGCCGGGATGCCAGGTGATGGCGGCGTCGAGATCGTCGAAGGCGCCGGCGCGGGCCATGAAGACCTTGCCCTCACAGGTTTCTTCCGCCGGGCAGCCGTAGTAGCGAACGGTGGCGGCCTGACCAGTGTGGGTGAGGTACGACTTCAATACCGAGGCTGCCGCCAGCGCGGCGGTGCCGAGCAGATTGTGCCCGCAGCCGTGACCGGGACCGTCGGACACGATCGGGTTCTGACCGGGCGCGCGCTCCTGCGAGAGCCCGGGAAGGGCATCATACTCACCGAGGAAGCCGATGATCGGGCCGCCCTCTCCCTGCGTCCACTCCGCCATGAATGCGGTCGGAAGATCGCCGACGTTGCGGGTGATGGCGAATCCGTCCGCGGCGAGATCATCCGCCTGGAGCTGGCAGGCGAAGTGCTCGGTGAGCGCTACTTCCGGCCGCTCCCAGATCTGGTCTGCGATCGAAACGAAGCGTTGCTGCCGCTCCTCGAGCCACTCGCCGATTTCGGCTAACGCTTCCGGGGCTGGAGTCGTCATGGGGCGCTCTCCTTTCAAATGGTGGAAACGGCGTCACGTCCTGAATGGGAGCGACGCCGTCTGCCGGTTGCGCGGCAACGGTCGATGCCGGCAGGGTACCACGAGAATTCAACGGTCGAAGTGTGGTCCGCTGAAAGGCGCCGTCCCGAATGTGTGGTCCGGCATACGGTTAGTCCTGGGTTAGTCCGGGATTGGTCAATTTGATTCGTTTCAGTATGCGTGGCGATACCCGTACACTGATGCGTGAACCCGCCCGCCGGCGTTCATTGGTGCTGTCCGTTTTCGGCAGCGTCGCCGCGGTGCCTCAACTGGAGAGAACAAACATGCCGCTTGGTCCGATTGAATTGGTGATCGTTCACTTTCCGGACGATGAGCTTCACACCGAGCTCATTCCGTCCATCCGGGGGCTGGTCGAATCGAAAACGGTTCGCATTGCCGACCTCGTGTTCATCCAGAAGCGCTCGAACGGCGACGTCGAATCGGTCGAGCTTGCGGATGTCGGCGAGGATGCGCTCTCCCAACTCGACGGTCTCGTTGACGCTTTCGACGGGCTGCTGTCGATCGATGATATCGAGG
This sequence comes from Thermomicrobiales bacterium, assembly GCA_020849415.1. Classification (GTDB taxonomy): domain Bacteria; phylum Chloroflexota; class Chloroflexia; order Thermomicrobiales; family UBA6265; genus JADLGF01. Next base: position 4,689 of record JADLGF010000303.1, on the reverse strand, counting down.
AACTCGGGAAGTCGCTCGATCCGGGCACCTCGTTGCTGGCCGTTCTTTTCGAGAACACGTGGGCCGCGCCCTTTGTAGAGGCGTCGCGCAAGGCCAACGGCGAAGTCATCTTCAACGAACGGATTCCTCGCGCGATTATCGACGAGTTGATGGCGTAGTAACGCCCGGAAGGAGTAACGATCATGAGAAGACCAGCGCGCGCCGGTCGGCCCAGCCTGATGGGAACAATGGCCCGCACCGCGGTGATCGCCGGCACGGCGACCGCGGTCAGTGGCAAGGTGGCGGCCGGCCAGCAGGCTAAGGCGGCTCAGCAGCAGACGACGGCAGCCGCACAGCAGGCCGTGTTCGATTCGCAGGCGCAACTCACGGAACTGCAGAATCAGGTGGCGTCCATGCAAACGCAGCAAGCCGCCGCCGCCGCGCCGTCGGCCCCGCCGGCTGGCGACCTGATCGCGCAGCTCGAGCGCCTCGGTCAGCTGAAGGCCGCGGGGATCCTGAGCGACGCTGAATTCGAAGCGGCGAAGGCTCGTCTCCTCGCGGGATAAACCAGGCTTCGATGTAAAGGAACGGCCCGGGCGGTGCGTCAGCATCACCCGGGCCGTTTCGATTCCCCGGATCAGTCGCCAGGCGCCGCGGCGGTCTCGGCCGCCGGTGACTCCTGACGGCGGTCCCGGTATCGGAGGTAGGCGAGCGTCAGACCGATGACCGAAATCGGCACCGTGATGGCGTAGACCACCGCGCTGAACGAATTCGCGAAACCGACGCTCGTCTTGTTCATCAGCATCAGGATGGCGCCGACGAATGGTCCTGGAATCACCGCAATCAACTGGTAAACCAGGGAGTCGGTGAGCGCGTGCCACCACCGGCCTCGAACCGAGCGCCGGCTCTGATCGAGTGAGGCGATGCCACTCCCGGTCTTATCGAGTACCGCCGCTTGCCCGTAGAACTGCCAGCGGATGGCGAGCCAGATGGCGATCGGAATCCCGATCAGCAGGATCACCAGCGCTCCCGCCACCGCCGTCGCGATCAGCATGGCGACCAGGATCGGGCGGAAGTGGCTGTAGCCGCGAACGAAGCTCTCCCGAACGGTGGGGGTGCGCCCGGCACGGATATCGGCCACCGCCTGGACGATCGGCGGCGTAACGACGAGCACCATCGCCGCCTGCTGGAATCCGCCGGCGATCGCGACCGATACCATGCGCGCTCCGGCGGTGTCGTTGAACCACTTGATCACCCAATCGATTGGCGGATTGTCGCGCAGCAGGAACTGGAAGCCGTTGAAGAGGATGCCGATCGGAATCGTGGTGAGGCCGATCAGCACGAACAGGCGCAGATGCCGCCGGTAGAGTCCGAACGCCTCCCCGACTTCCTGCCGTTTGAGGATGACGAGCGCCAGGACAGACAGGAGCAGGCCGACCACCAGCGCCAGGAGCAGGTACGGACGCGTGCCGAGTTCCATCAGCACACGGGAACCGCCGGCCGAGAGCGTGCAAAAAAGATCGGTGGATGACGGGCCGATCGTGTTGCGGCCACCCGGCACCTGTAGGCTCGAATCGCGCCAATCCTCCATCGCTTCGACGGGCGTTTTCCATTTGCCGCCCTTGTTCGGGCCGACCGGACCGTTGAACTCCCAGGCCTCGCGCTGGCCCCAGCGGCCATCGAAGAGCAGCCAGGCGAATGGGCCCTCGGGATCGATCTCGTCCGGAATCAGCACCACGTTCAACGGAACGGAGTTGCTGGGGGAAGTGGTGGTGTCGCAGCCGAATCCGGTGCCGTTCTCACCCCAGCCGATCCAGGTTTCCGGGCCGTAATAGGTGCCGTGCGAGCCGGCGGCCGGAAAGACGACGATGCGATCGCCCTCCCGGATGAGCTTCGTGTCGTCCCAGTCGGTGAGTTCACCGCCGCCGTGCTGCGCGTATCCGACCTGGGTGGGGAGCTGGGTGAGCGCCTCGGCGGCGCTGCTGGCATCGAACGCGAGCTGGACCATTTCCCAATCGGATTCGTGCGTGTTGTTCCAGTCGTTGAAGTAGTACCAGAACCAGTACTGAAGGACGAGCGTGCCCGAATCCTCGTCGATCACGACCCGGGCGTAGGCAGTCGGCGCGATGTTCATCTGCGCGGCGTAGCGTTTGAAATCGGTTTCGTACCGGCATCCGGGGTGACGCGGATTGCCCGGAAAATCGAGGTAGTGCGAATCATCGAGACCGGCAAGGTCCTGCGCGGTCGGCCCCATCATCACGAGGGTATCGGGATCGCCATCCTCGCCATGCCGCATGAGGGCGATCTCGGGATTGCCGAGCACGACCTCCAGCGGCGCCGGGAAATACCCCTCACCATCCCGGTCGCAGTTCTTCGCCTGCCGTTTGAGCATGGCGATCGGTGCAAAGCGTTCGGCAAGCTGCTGTTCGGCACTCTCTTGCGCCGGCGTGATCGCTGATCCGCCGGACTCAGCCGGCGCCGCTCCCGCGAAGTTCGCCGGCAGCAGCAATCCGATCACGACCAGCGAGATGAACCAGACAAACCATTTCGACGTTGTGCACCGAACCATGCTTTGCCAACCCCGGACTCGCAGCCTCATCTGGAGGCGGTCGAATTGCGCGTGAATCGTGATGATTCTCGCAGGCGGGATGTTGCAATGCCACTCCCGACCGGCCTCCGCGTGAACGAACCCGGATGGCGGTCGAGATTCGCGTGGACCGGACCTCTTTTTCCAGGCGGCCTTTCCAGACGATGGTGTTGTTGCACTCAACTACAACCCACATCGTTAGCCGGAGCTTTAGGTCAGTGGTATCTCGGCTCCATCAAGTTGCCAGGCATTGATTGGTGCCACTCGATGTGGCCGAGGAGTTCACGAGTACCGGGGTGCCAGGTTCGAGCGTGCGGCTGAGCCCACGCTTCGTCTCGGCGATTCCCCATTGCCCGGTGTCGAAACAGGATGTGACCATCGGTTCAAGACGAGCGGCTGAATACGGCAAGCCTGGCTATGCATGACGTTCATTGGCGAAGATGAATGATTGTTGTCTGCCGGTTTTCGAAGCGCGTCGAACTCCCACACCTCATAGCGGTCAAAACTGCGGACTGGAGTCCCGGAGATCGGCCGAATGTGCCCCCCAATCGTGGTTTTCGGGCGACAAATTGCGAGATTTCACGGCCAAGCCCATAAGGGTGTACCAAGGTACACCATCCATTGGTCCTGAACCATTCAAACATACTCCTTTAGGACACTGTGACTCCATGCGGGAGGGGTTGAAAGTTAGGGTAGGCGCGCCATGCAGGTGGTGGGTCAGGTATCGCTATGCCTGAGACATCACGGCTGGCCTATGCGGCGCCTGGGACCGGGGGGTCCCAAATTCACCTGGGAGGGTGATGTCGGTTCAGAAAGGGGAACTGGGTTGATGCGCAGAGCCATGCGGCTGGTACACGTCCTGATGGTGGCCATACTGCTGTCGGGTCTTCTGACGCCGTTTACAACGGTAGACGTCTGGGCGGACGAAGGAGACGTCGCTGATGTGCCACCAACAGGACTGATCCAGATCTGGTTGACCGATGGGGCCACCGGGGAAACACTGGGCGGAGCCTGTTATCTGGTCACTGACGCCAATGGCATTCCTTTTCCGGTGTGTGACACCGATCTGGATGGACTCGCCTCCGTCGGGGGGCTGGCCGTCGGTGAAGCCTTCGTCGAGCAGACGTCCGCTCCCTCCGTTGACTATGTCGGCGGCGCGAGCGGTTTTGTCAGTATTGGCGACGGCGTCACGTCTGACCTTCGCCTGAACAACGCGCTCGCCGTGCTCAACAACGCTGACGACACCCAGGGCACCGAGGGTGAGGGTGGCGAAGCAGGCGACCAGGGCACCGAGGGTGAGGGCGCCGAAGAAGGCGACCAGAGTACCGAGGGTGAGGACGCTGAAGAAGGCGATCAGGGCACCGAGGGTGACGGCGCCGAAGAAGGCGACCAGGGCGCCGAGGGTGAAGGCGCCGAAGAAGGTGACCAGGGCACCGAGGGTGACGGAACTGTCGAGGATTTCGCCGGCATCTCCAGCGGCGACGACATGCCGGTTCTCTTCGCGGAGGATGAGGAAGAGCCGTCGTTCAGCATCTCGTGCTTCTTCTCACCGTCGAATGGATGGACGCTGACCTTCACCTCGTTGGTATCTCCGACTCCCGCCTCGCACACGGTGACCTTCACCCCCACCAACCGGCTCGGCGTCGTGCTGGCGCCGGTGGTGGTGAACAGCCCGACAACGCAGACCTTCCTGAACGTCGACTGGCGGCGCATTGACCTTGTGTACGTCTATGACGGCACCGAAGAAATCGGCGGGGCGTCGTGTAATACATCGAATGTTGACCCCGTGCTCACCACCACGCCGAAGCAACAGGGCGGCGCGACCGTGCCCCTGAATGGTGTCGTGACGGTGGGAACCCAGGTTTTCGATAGCTCCGTGTTGACCAATGCCCACGTCGGCACCGGCGGCACCGTGACCTATCGCCTGTACAAGGGCGCGGCCTGCACAGGCTCACCGGTCTTTTCTGACACGGTAACCGTGGCGACCGGTGTCGGTGCGCTCACGGTTCCTGACTCGGGATCGCACGCCATCACCACCGGCGAAGGTATCTACACCTGGCAGGCCACGTATACCCCCGCGCCTGGCGGCTTCAACAATGCCGCCGTCAGCACCTGTGGGGCTG
>JADLGF010000302.1 GCA_020849415.1 Thermomicrobiales bacterium | reverse complement strand
CTGTAGGGTTTGCGCGCGGCACTGCCCTGCAAGGCGGCCGGCGGGCGCGTACGAGCGGCCACGGCGCGAGGACGGCCGTTTGCCCGGTAGTGTCGCGAAACGGTCATTGCGGCTCGTGGTGCGGCTGGTTCGTCAGCCGTCGGCTCATCGCGGCGCGCCCTCACGCGGGAATCCCATCCTCTTCCCGGCGCTCCGCAATCTGGTTGAGCGAGTCTACCACCCTCCCGGCTGCCCTCCCCTTCCACCAGCCCGTACAATTCCCGAATCAGGATGCGCCGGTGTGGCCGGGGATACGCATTCGCCGCTGGAACGACCGGGAGCCGGAGACGAACCGATGGTGTTATCAGACCGCGATATTTTGCAGGCGCTCGAAACGGGTCGAATCAAGATCACCCCCGCGCCCGATCTTTCGCGGCAACTCGGCTCGGTTTCGGTCGATTTCCGGCTCGGCACCACCTTCATGGTCTTCGAGCACAGCCGCCACAGCTTCATCGATCCCCGCCACCCGCAATCGATCGGCGAAGCAATGCGCACGATCGAGGTGTCGGAGGACGAGCCTTTCATCATGCAGCCCGGTGATTTCGCCCTGGCGAACACGATCGAAAGCCTGGAACTCCCGCCCGATCTGCTCGGCCGCATGGAGGGGCGATCGAGCATCGCCCGCCTCGGCATCACCGTGCACTCCACTGCCGCCGTGTTCGAACCGGGCTGGATCGGCACCGCCACCATGGAGTTGAGCAATCTCGGCCGGATGGCCGTGGCGCTCTACCCCGGCATGCGCATCTGCGCCTTTTCCTTCCAGCAGGTGAGCTCACCGGTGCTTACACCCTACCGCGACAAGATCGGCAACAAGTACGCCGGGCAGATGACTCCCCGCGCCAGCCGTCTTTCCGAAGAGGGTCGCGGCGAGTGATCGACGGGCGAGCGTGCCGGAGTCGGCTCGACAGGGCCGGGTTCGGGCGGGATAATCGATGCGATCTGGCCAGGGCCGGGAAAAGTCCGACAAAGCGAGGAACGTGGTGACCGCAACCGAAACGCTGCAGGGATTGCGAGATCGGGTAATGCCGATGCTCGAACAGGTGGCCGCCGATTACGCGGAACGCGTGCCCGCCGGATACCCGGTGCTGAACGATGCGCCCGTGCGGGGTCTTTTCGGCATCGAACTCGATCCAAGCTTCAGCCTCTATTTCACCACCGATGGTGAGTCGATCTACGCCGATTACTATTTCCGCTCCCACCGGATCGATGCCCGCACCAGCGCCAGCCGCGAGAAATTCGCCGGCCGGCCGGTGGAGGACCGACGGGTGATCTCCCCCACCGTCAGCGACCTGGAACTCCGCAACCTGATCGCCGAGGTGCTCTCCCGCTGGAACACCCAACCGCTGATCGTCCACATCACCGATACGTAGACGGCTTTTGGCCGTTAGCCGATAGCTCCTGGCCGTTGGAACGGCGCTGCCAAGGTCATTCCCAAATCATCATTCACGTACTGGATAACCGTAAAACAATGCCGTTGCAGGGTTGCGGACCTTTTGTCCGCCCGTCCTGTTGGCGGTGGAGCTTATCCGGGGTACGTCGAAACATAATACGCCCGGGTCCGTGCGGACCCGGGCGTTTCTGCTTCGTTCGCGTTTTAGCGAATGACTATTCGTTAATCCAGGTGTCGATCGCCCGGGTGTAGGAAACGACCTGCTCCGGCTTGAAGAAGAGCGCCACTTCGCGCGCGGCGTCCGTTTCGTTCGCCGAGGCGTGGATGATGTTCCGGCCGATGCCCATCGCGAAATCGTGGCGAATCGTGCCCGGCGTCGCTTCGAGGGGATTGGTGGATCCGGCCGTCGCTCGCACCTGTGCGATCGCGTCCGCGCCCTCGACCACCATCGTCACGACCGGACCCGACGCCATGTAGCTGACCACCGCGTTGAAGAAGCCCCGTTCGCGGTGCTCATCGTAGTGCTGCTCCACGGTTTCCCGCGGCAGCTGGCGCAGTTCCATCGCCGCAATGCGCAGCCCGCGCTTTTCAAGCCGGGTGATGACCTCGCCGATGATGCCCCGCTGAATGACATCCGGCTTGAGAATGATCAGGGTCTGCTGGATATTCGCCACGCGTTCGCTCCTTGATGCTCACCGCTGCCGGTGAGCGAAATGCACACCGAATCTCAACCGAATGAGCCTAGCACGCCACTTTCGCGAACTGCAATGACGTTTCACGTGAAACGAGGTGTGGGTGGGCAGGGGAGGGCTCCGGCGCTACTCGGGATCGCGCGTCGGTGCTTCCGCGTCTGCTTCAGGAGTGGGTGGATCGAAGACTGGCTCCGCGACCCGCCGGGTCGCGCGGCCCTTCTGGTTCTTGCGGTTGCGTTTGATCGCCTGCTCGAGCGTCCAGAGGGTGACCGCGATCGCGACCAGAAGGGGCACGATCACCACCGCTGCGAGAAGAAGCCATTCCTGGGCGCCCATGCTGCTCCTGCGCCGGGGAATGCCACGCCCGGCGTTGTTCCGGCCAATGGTAGCAGTGGGGCGGCGGTGATTCCTGAAACGGATCGCAATTGCCCCGCTGAATCCGGGTAGCCGTTCATCGTCCGGACAATGCAAAGCCCCCAGTTGCAGCTGGGGGCTCCGCGGGGTCATACGCGAGCCGGAGAGGGAAGGGGGATTTCCGGTCGCCTTGATTCCAGCCTAGCCGCCCTTCGAGCGGGATTGGATACCCCTTTGGATAGTTCGGACGGACCGTTCGTGCCGCGAACGACGTTCCGGGTTTCGGGTTCCGGGTTCCGCGTTGGGAGCTCGGCGTTCGGTTGGTGGGCCTGTTTGACATTAAGCGAATGAGCATTCGGTATTGAGGTGATAGTGAAATGATGCGGCAGTGCGGCGGGTTACGAAGATTCCGGAGTGCTGATGGCGCGGGCGGCGGCGGTTTCGCGGGCGCGGACGGTGGCGAGAAGCACGCGGTCCATGAACTGGCTGACATCCGCGAAGATGCGAGTAATGCGATCGGTGGCGGCGGTGGAGCGATCGATCAGTGTTCCGGCCGCGAAGATGACCGGAAAGCGGAAATAGAGGAACGCCTCGACCGTTTCACCCTGGGTGAGACCGGCGGCGTGTGATTCCTGCCCGTAAATGACGCCGATCTGCTGACCTTCGGTGACAAGCCTGGAGCGTTCCGCTGACTCGGGATCCGTACTGGCGTAGCGCAGGGCCAGTTCGACGAGTTCCCGGCCGTGTACCCGCAGCTTGGCGAGGCTTTCGGGATCGAAGGCGGAGAACCACTGGCGATCGCGCGCCCCCTGCAGGTATTCCATCTGGTAGGGCGGCGGCGGTTCGTGCGGGGTGACCACCCCGCGCGGCGCTCCTCCCTGACGTCCCTGCTCGATCATGGCCCGGATATCGGATTCGGCGTAGCGCCGGTGGCCGCCTACGGTGCGGAAGACCGGAATCCGGCCGGCGTCGCTCCAGCGGCGCAGGGTGGTTTGATCGACCCCCAGCAACGTGCAGGCATCGTGAATCGTCAGCCACTGCTCCTCGGGCCGATCGTGGGGCAGGGGAGCCTCGATGGTTTCGTTCGATGCCGGCATGAGGAAAACTCCTTTTCCCGCGGCGGTGTCCGGGGCGGCCATGAGCCGAGCGGTTTGGTATCTCGCTGCAACCATAGCAAACCGTAGTGCCAAACGTCGTGCGGTCGTGGTCGGTCAACCACGAGCCCCCACCGGGGAGCGCACGACGGAGTGTTTCACGTGAAACAGGCGGCCGCTAGTTCTCGTCAGCGGCGTGAGCGTCGGCGTAGCGCTCGCGGCTTTCGTCGATCTGCCGCCAGGCGTATTCGGCATCGTGCCAGCCGCCGATTTCCGTTTCTTTCGGCTCGAGCAGCTTGTAGGTGGCGAAAAATGCCTCGATCTCGCGCAGCCAGTGATTGCCCAGCCCCTCGAGTGAGGTGACGTGCGCGAAGCGGGGATCGCCCACCGGCACCGCCAACACCTTGAAATCGGAGCCCTTCTCGTCGTGCATATCGAGCCCGCCGATCGGCCGCGCCTCGATCATGCAACCGGGGAAGGTCGGCTCCTGCATCAGCACCAGCACGTCCATGTGATCGCCGTCGGGCGCCAGGGTGTCGGGAATCCAGCCGTAATCGGCGGGGTAGTGCACCGAGTGGAACAGGACGCGATCGAGGAAGAACGCCTTGCGCTCCTCGTCGTACTCGTACTTGTTGCGGCTGCCCTGGGGAATCTCGATGAACGCGAGCACGGTGCCGCGATCGGTGCTGGTCACGGATGGATCCTCATTTCCTGGCGAGCGCCGGCCGAATGCCGGCCATTAACGACCCGAAGTGTAAAGGGCTTCGCGAATCGACATCACCTGCTGACGGAGGGTGGCATCGGTATCGAGTTCGCGCGTGATCTTGTCGATACCGTGCATGACGGTGGTGTGATCGCGGTCACCGAGCTGCCGGCCGATCTCCACCAGCGAGGCCGGCGTTTCCTCCCGCATCAGGTACATCGCCACCTGACGCGGCGCCACCAGTTGCCGGTTCCGGCCCCGACCCTGCAGGTCACGCAGCGACACTCCGAAATGCGCGATGACCGCCTCCAGCACATCGTCTGGCCGCAGCGTGCGGCCGCGGGTGGTGATGGAGGCGTCCGTGAGCGCGTCGATCGCCAGCGGCAGGGAGATCACCGACTGGGTGATGGAAGCGAAGGCGATCACCTTGTTCAGCGCCCCCTCGAGTTCGCGGATGTTCGCCTGGTCCTTCTGGGCGATGTACTCGATCACCTCACCGGGCAGGTTGACACCCTTTTCCTCGCCTTTCGAGCGCAGGATCGCCATGCGCATTTCGAAATCGGGCAGCTGCACATCCGCGGCCAACCCCCCTTCGAAGCGCGAACGGAGACGCTCTTCGAGCCCGGCGATCGCTTTCGGCGGCTTGTCGCTCGAAATGATCACCTGTTTGCCGCTCTGGTGGAGGGTGTTGAAGGTGTGGAAGAACTCCTCCTGGGTGCTCTCCTTGCCGGCGATGAACTGGATATCGTCGATCATCAGGATGTCGATCGTCCGGTAGCGAGCCCGGAAATCATCCATGCGCTGCGTGCGAATCCCATTGATGACATCGTTCGTGAACGTTTCAGACGAGACATAATAGATCTTCAGGTTCGGGTGGAGTTCCAGCGCGCGGTGGCCGATGGCGTGGAGCAGGTGCGTTTTACCGAGACCGACGCCACCATAAATGAAGAAGGGATTGTAGATGCCGCCGGGACGCTCCGCGACCGAAAGCGACGCCGCGTGGGCGAACCGGTTCGATGAGCCGACGACGTACGTTTCGTAGATGTACCGTGGATTCAGGCCGTGCGTGGGGGTTGGGGCCAAACCGAGCTGCGCTTCGGGCGCGGTCGGCTCGGTCCGGCGCGCTCGCGGCGCCTCATTCGAGCGACGCGGTTCGGGCGTCGGCTCGGTGCCGGCAGCGGCGGAGGCGACCACAAACCGCGTCCGCACCGGCCGGCCGACTATCTGGGTAAGTTCCCGCTCGATGTCCGCGGAGAAGCGCCCCGCCAGCGTTGACACCGCATACGTGTGCGGTGCGGCGATGGTGGCGACATCGTCGGCAAAATCGACCAGCTCCGTGTTCCGCAGCCAATTATCGAACCATGATTTGTTTATGCGAGCTTCCAGTTCACCGAGCACGGTTTGCCAGAGGTGCTCCGCCTGCATTTCCATGGGGGCGACCGATCCCGACCGTTGAAGGACACACGCGGCTCACCGCGCGCGTACGTACGCTGTGCGATCCTAGCACCGCCGGGTTGCCTCCGGCAATACGCGGCTCCGGTCGGTTAATGACACGGAGCCGGCCATGTGGCCGGCTCCATGCGGGAAGGGGAGGGGCGTGAAGCGTGTGCGGCGCTTCACGGGATTTAGCTGAGAGCATTGGTGTTATCAGGGGCAACACTCTCAATCCCATAAACGTCCCCCCTCTGAATCCGGATTCATGTCCGAATGGTGCATTCCATCCGGATGTATCGCGCGCAACGGGTGCGTTCGTTTGCGGATGAAACCGTTTCGGCGGCACAATCTCTTCTGCATCTGAATGGTCGCCGGGTGGCGCCGCGATTTCAGGCTCCGATCGGTGGCATCAGGCCCGGATCGGGTTATCGTTCAACCCGTTGTTCGATCGAGCCGCTCGATCGAATCGATGCCGGGGCTAATGCATTGCACGCCGGGCGATGGCGATGTTCAAGGAGAGCAATGTGGCTCAACCTCAGGGGCTGACTTCGGCGGAAGCGGCGCGCCGGGCGGCGGCAGGACAGCGACACAGCACCCGTTTCGAGGGTACCCGCACCTATTCCCAGATTTTCCGCTCCAACTTTCTCGGAACAATCAACATTTCGCTCCTTTCCATCGGGTTGGCGCTGATCATTCTCGAGCGCTACACCGATGCCTTCATTTCGGCCAGCATCGTGGTGATCAATGTCGCGGTCGGCCTCTTTCAGGAAATCCGGGCGAAGCGCCGCCTCGATCACATCGCCCTCATCAATCGACCCAAGGTCACCGTGATCCGCGACGGCGCGGAGCAGGACATCCTGCCCGACGAAACGGTGCTCGGCGATGTGATGGTGGTCGAACCCGGCGATCAGATCATCGTCGATGGCACGGTGCTCTCCGGCAAGATCGAGGTCGATGAATCGCTGCTCACCGGCGAAGAGGATCTCGTGCGGCGCACCGAGGGGATGGAGGTTTCCTCCGGCAGCATCTGCGTCACCGGGCGGGCGATCATCGAGGCGACCCGGGTCGGTAACGACAGTCTCGCTGCCCGCATCACCACCGGCGCCCGCGCGTACCGCCGCTCACTCACCCCGCTGCAGCAGGAAGTCAATCTCATCCTGCGCGTGCTCCTGCTGATGACGGCCTTCTTCGGCGGGCTGCTCCTGATCGGCTCGATCATGCACGACACGCCCGTCACCGAAACGGTGTTGGCGGCGGCGGTGATCGCCGGCCTGGTGCCGCCGGGCCTCTTCCTCATGATCACGCTCAACTACGCCATGGCGGCCGTGAAAATCGCCGGCATGGATGCACTGGTGCAGTCCTCGAACGCGATCGATTCGCTCAGCAACGTCGATATCCTCTGCCTCGACAAAACCGGCACCCTCACCGCAAACAAGCTCAAGATGCAGGAAGTCCTGCCGATCCAGGGGAGCGAAGCGGATATCCGCGCCATCCTTGGCGATTTCGCCGCCAATGTCACCGCCGGTAACAAGACGACCGACGCCATCACCCAGGCGGCGCCGGGGGAAACGCGCTCGATCAACGACGAAGTGCCCTTCACCTCGGCCCGCAAATGGAGCGCGCTCAGTTTCGATGATGCCGGGCGGCGCGGCGTGGTCGCGCTCGGCGCGCCGGAGATGCTCGGGCGCTACGTCGGGGAGGACCTCGAGCGTCCGGCCGAGATCGAGGCCTGGGCGGAGCGGGGCCTGCGCGTACTCCTGCTCACCGCTTGCCCGGAGCCGGCCACCCTGACTGCCGACGAAGCCAATCCCACGCTGCCCGAATCGCTCTGCGCGGTCGCCTGGATCTGCTTCGCCGACGAGCTTCGCCCGCACAGTCAGGAAACGCTGGCGTCGTTCCGCGAGGCCGGCATTCAATTGAAGGTAATCTCGGGCGACAACCCGACCACCGTCGCCGCGCTCGCCCGCCAGGCCGGCCTGAGCGAAACGGATGCGATCAGCGGCCTCGATCTCGACGCGATGTCCGATTCGCAACTCGCCGATGCCGCCGAGGAGTTCGATGTCTTCGGGCGCATCACCCCGCAGCAGAAGGAACGGCTGGTCGATGCCCTCCGCCGCCGCGGCCACTACGTGGCGATGATCGGCGACGGCGTGAACGACGTGCTCTCGCTCAAGCAGGCGAATCTCGGCATCGCCATGGAGAGCGGCAGCGCCGCCACCCGCAACGTGGCCGACATCGTGCTGCTCAAGGATTCGTTCGGGGCGCTGCCGGCCGCCTTCACCGAGGGACGGCGCATCCGCAGCGGCATGCAGGATATCCTGAAGCTTTTCATGGTCCGGGTTTTCTCGGTGGCGATGCTGCTGGCGGCGGCGCTCGCCCTCCAGGCCGGTTTCCCCTTCTCGCCGCGCCAGATTTCGATTCTCTCTACCCTCACGGTCGGGGTGCCGGTCTTCTTCCTCGCCCTCTGGGCCCGGCCGACGCTGGTGAAGGAGGGGGAGATGCTGCGCTCGCTGGTCCACTTCGTGGTGCCGGCGGCGATCACCATCACCATGGCGGCGCTCACCGTTTACCTGATCTTCCACACCGGTCACGATCCCGATACGCTGGCGGCGCTGCGTGACGGCGGTGTGATCGTGCTCACGAACAGCCAGAATTCAGCACTCTCCGAGATCAACCAGGCGCGCGACGCTATCACCGTCACCACTGTGCTTTGCGGCTTGCTGTTGCTGATCTTCGTCGAGCCGCCGAAGCGCTGGTGGGTGGGCGGCGATGAATATTCCGGCGACTGGCGCCCGACGATCCTGGCCGGGATCATGTTCCTGGCGCTGATCGGCATCCTCTTCACCAGCTTCCTGCGCGATTTCTTCGGTATGGGCAGGTTGAGTTTGCAGGATCTGGCGGTGGTCGTGGGGGTGGTGGTTGTCTGGACCTTCGTGGTCCGCGCCATCTGGCGTTACCGCCTGCTCGATCGCCTGCTCGGTCTCTCCATCAGCCGCAACGTCATCCCGGAAGAAACCCCCGAAACCAAGACCGCCTGACCCGGCTCCACACAACAGGTGTCTGCCGGGGATGACGTTGGATTCCCTCCGGGTCGCCCGCTTCTCCTACCTTTCCGGCCTCCCCTACACGACCGTCGTCTTTTCCGGGAAGGAGGATCCGAGCGATTGTTTCAATTCCGACTTGGTAACTTTGTATTCCGTTGGTCGGATATCGCCTATATCCTACAGATTCAATTCTGATTGGTTTACTCTAAATTAGGCACTATTGACACTATGGCTTAATTCATGTATATTGCGTCCACGGCAGCGATGGAGCAGCCGAAAACAGAGCTTTCAGGAAAGGAAACGACCATGCAGCTTCAAGTTGGACAGTGCGGCCTCTGTGCCCACTTCGGCGAGCACCAGCCGACCGATCCCCAGATCATCCAGATTCGCCTGAAGAAGGAAGCCCCTGAGAATCTGGTCGAGGAGTGCGGTCACCCGAACAACGCTCCTCTCCATCTCATGGTCACCCCGATCAGCGGTTGCAAGGGCTTCGAGCCGGCCAAGCAGGCCTAGGCTCGCCCGCATCCGCCACGAGCGGAATCTGGATCATCGTGGAGCGCCCGTCCGGCAGTCATGCCGGGCGGGCGTTTTCGTGGCAACGAATCGGCGCGGAAGTGACGACGGATGGTGCGGTATAGTGAACGGCAGCCGTTGAATCCGCGAACGTACCGTGCGATCCGGCTCTCGAAGCGAACTCCGGAGGATTGATCAGGGTGCGAGGGCAGGCATCGAAATCAGGATCGCGCCGATCATCGATGGGCTGGCGATCGACACTGGTGACCCTGGCGCTCCTCGTGCCGCTCCTCGTCGCCTGCGGTGGCGATGACGGCGGTGATGCGATCAGCTGGCAGCCCGGCCTGCCGGCCGCCACGATGCCTTCATCCTCCGGTGAGGAGCCGACCGCAACCACGGCTCCGAACGAGGAGGGCGAAGCGGCCCCGACTGAATCTGGCGAGGAATCGCCCGCCGAACCGACCGAAACGACCGCTGCCCAGGTGACGCCCCCCGATGCCGGCCCGACTGGCCGTCTGCTCACGGATGAGGAACTCGCCCAATACCAGCCGAACGAGCTCGGCAAGATTCTGGTCATCGAATATCACCAGTTCACGAACGATCCGTCGGAAGTCGCGCAGTTCACGCGCACCTACGATTCGTTCCGCGCCGATCTCCAGTGGCTCTACGAGAACGGCTACTACGTCGTCAGCATGCGCGAGGTGATCGAGAACCGCATCACCGCCCCGGCCGGCAAGAAGCCCTTCGTAATGACCTTCGATGATTCCCCGGTCAATCAGTTCCGATTTCTGGTCGGTGGTGACGGCTCCCTGACGGTCGACCCCGGCTCAGCGGTCGGCATCATGGAGGAGTTCTTCGCCGCGCACCCTGATTTCGGGCGGGGTGGGATGTTCGGCGTGCTGCCGAACGCCTGCTTCGATACCGGCGTAGGCGGGAATGAATCCGATCAGGCGCAGTACTGCGCGCAGAAAATTTCGTTCCTGATCGATAACGGCTACGAAGTCGAGAATCACACGCTCACCCACAGCGGTATCTACGATGTGGAGGATGACTTCTTCCTGGAGGAAATCGGCGGCGCCATCGAGGCGCTCCGGGAGTACGACTCCCGGGTTGAGGCCACAATCTTCGTGGTGCCGTTCGGCATGTATCCGGCCCTTGAAACGAGGCAGCAGCAGCGCGAGTGGATGCGTAACGGTTTCGAGTGGAACGGCACGCAGTACAAGCTGATCGGCTCCCTGATGGTCGGATCCGAGCCTGCCTTCTCACCCGCCAGCGATGAGTGGGATTCGATGTGGATCTATCGCATCCAGATGTGCGATTGCAGCGATGTCGGCGGCTTCGGCTGGGATGACTACTGGCAGTCGGTGGTCACCAACGATCCCGGCATGATCTACGTCAGCGACGGTAACCCCGACACCATCACCGTCCCGGAAAATGCCGCCACCGGCCTGCTCGGCAACATCAGCGAGGACACCGCCTCGACCCACGAGATCATCCGCTACTGATGAGACGCACGGCGTAAGGCATACGGACGTGTCCATCGGCGGAAATGGAACGGCGGGTGATGGGAATCCACCACCCGCCGTTGCTGAGTCGTTCGTTAGCGGGCTGAAATCTCTTTCAGCAGGTCGATCGCCGCGTCGGTCAGGATTTGGGCCGCTTCGGGGGCGAACGGCGTCACCTCGATCTCGTAGCCGCCCTTCGGGTAGGCGTCAGACCACGGCATATAGGCGCCGCCGACATTGCTGTAGCCGCCGAAGAACGTGGTGGAGTAGGGGGAGGCGTCCTTGATCGCCAGCCCGATTTCCACGAACGGTTCGCCCGGCGAGCAGATCAGCGCGATATCATCGCCGATCGTGATTGCCTGCAGTTCCCACTCCACCGTGGGCGATTCGTTCACTTGCTCCGCCAGGCGGGCGCGCATCGAAGTGCGCTTGCACTCCATCGTCACCCGGCGAATCTCTTCCGGATCACCGTTCGCGTCGCGCAGCTCCTGCAATTTCCTGACGTTCGCCTCGTAGGCGGCCTGCAGCCGTTCCGGCGTTTCGTACTCGCGGTGCGGCAGTTCCACGTTCCGATTGCCAACCCGCAGCGTGCGATCCGGCTCCTCGAGCGGCTCATCGACAAAGATGCCGAGCGGCGCGCCCGATTCGAGGGTGCCGATGTAGGTGTAGGCGCGCGGGATCGGATCGATCTCGCTCCAGGCGGTCGCGGCGGCCAACCCCAGCCGCTGACCGAGCACCTTGTACTCAACCACACCGTTACGCGCGCAGCCCCGGATCGGCCCGACATTGCCGGTGGCGCCCTGCAGGAAGAGGGTCGTGGCGCCGGTGTTCTGCTCCACCACTCGCTTCACGATCCCTGGGTAATCGGGCGTGATCAGATCGTTGTCCGGGCCGACCGTGATCGGGTGACAGGCGTAGCCCACCACCGCCGCGATCGGCGAGCCATCGAGCGCGTCGATCCGCAGCACCGTGACATCGTGATCGACCGCCCCCTCCCAGTTATGCCCGACCACCACCGCGCCATCCTCCGGCCGGTGGAAGCGGCGATTGACGGCGATCTCGGAGTGGCCGATGCCGGCCGCGATCCGCACCGGCTGCAGGTTGGCGATTGCTTCCCAGGCGGCGCCGGCGATCTTCGGTGGCAGGCTGTCGCTGTAGCCAGGCACCATCTCCATTCCCTCGTTGGTCCAGCCGCCGCGGCTGATGGTGGTGGCGGGTCCGGAGTGGGTGTGGGTGTAGGAAATGCGAATGTGCGAAAGGGGCAGACCGGTCAGGCGGCTGACCGCCCCGCGCACCTTTGCCGCCAGTTCGGGGTAGAGGTAAATGATGTCGATATCGACGATCACCACCGTCTCATCGCCGCTGCGCAGCGCCAGCGCGGTCACCCACATCGGCAGGTCGATCCCGGCGGCGCGCTCGTGCAACTGCGCCCCCCAGTTCGGATGCGCAATCCCGACCGGCGGCGTGATATCCGCCCGCGCCACCCCGGCAAACAACTGTGTCATCGTCACTCCCTTCGGTCGTGGTTCCAGGTTCCTGGTTCCGGGTTCCGCGTTAT
>JADLGF010000301.1 GCA_020849415.1 Thermomicrobiales bacterium | reverse complement strand
TTGAGCACCGACATCTGCGTGATCACCTCGGCGGGGGCGACCAGCCAGCCGAGCCGCATGCCGGGGCCGACGATCTTCGAAAAAGTGCCGGTGTACCAAACCGAACCGCTCGTATCGAGGGTCTGGATCGGTGGAATCGGCTCGCCGGCGTAGCGGAGATCGTGGTAGGCGTCATCTTCGAGCACGATCGTGCCGTACTCCTGCGCCAGTTCCACAATCCGCTGGCGCCGTTCGAGCGTGGTTGACACTCCCATCGGATTCTGGAAGTTGGGAATGATGTAGATCAGCTTCGGCGTGACGCCTTCGGACTTCAGCCGCGCCAGTGTTCGCTCGAGTTCAACGACATCGGTTCCCTCGTCGTCAACCGGTACGCCGACGGCGTTGGCCTTGAGGTTGTTGACCATATAGAGGAAACCCATCCAGGTCGGCGATTCGACGATCACCGTGTCACCCGGATCGACCAGGAAGTCGAGCACGAGCTGGCAGGCCTGCGAGCCGCCTGAGGTCAGCATGACGTTCTCGCGGGCGGCCACGATCCCCTGATCGCGGGCCAGCTTGCCGCGCAGCGCGTCGACCAGGGCCGGCGTGCCGGTGTCCTTGCCGTACTGGAGTGCCCAGTCGCCGTCCTTCTCCATCGCCCGCTTCGTTGCTTCGGCGATCGATGCGGCCGGCAGCGTTTCCCGATCGGGGAAGCCGAACACGAACGAGATGATGTCGGCCGCCTGCCGCGGATCGCCGATGCGCGGCTTCGGCAGATCGCGTCCGCGCGTGGAGAGCAAACCCGCCAGGTGCGCCGGCGCGGCGTTGGAAACGGAAGCCATGGAGCGATTCTCTCCTCTCGATCGGGATGGTTGCCGGAAAATCGAAACCTCTGGAGCGATTGTAGGGGGGCAGCCGAACGCGCGGCAAACTGCCCGAAACCGCCGCCGCCAGACCCGCCGCTTGGTCGTTGCGCACAAATTGGTGACCCGAAGAATCCCGATGAATCTGGTGCGATTTGGTATCATCGCTCGCGGTCGGCCAGCGCGCCGCCATTGCGGTGTTGACCTTCCCGGAGAGGCGAACATGACGGACGAATCGGTCGTTTCGGGCAGCGATCTGCCAATCGTGGGCGATACCGCCGATGTCACGATCATCGGCGCCGGACCGACCGGCCTCTTCGCCGCTTTTTACGCGCTTATGCGTGGCGCCAGCGTCCGGATCATCGATTCGCTGGAGGAGCCGGGCGGGGCCCTGACCGCCATCTACCCCGAAAAGTACATTTACGATGTCGGCGGCTTCCCGAAGGTCCTGGCAAAAGACCTCGTCGAGCAGCTGGTCGAGCAGGCCTACTCACGCGGTACACCCGATATGTGCCTCAAGGAGCAGGTGACGGGGCTCCAACGGACCGAAGACGGGCTGCTGAAACTCACCACCGCCAGGGGCATTCGCTACAGCAAGAGCGTGATTATCACCGCCGGCGTCGGCGCCTTCGAACCGAAGAAGCACACCGCGCCCGGCGTTTCCGAACTCGAAGGCAAGGGTGTGCACTACTTCGCCAAGCGCATCGACGCCTTCCGCGACCGGCACGTCGTCATCGTCGGCGGCGGCGACTCGGCGGTCGACTGGGGTGTGACGCTGGAGCCGCTCGCGAAGTCGATCACCCTGATTCATCGCTCGAAGTTCCGCGCGCACGAATCGACCGTGACTGAACTCGAAGCCTCCTCCGCCAAGCTCTATTACCCCGGATACGAGGTGCTCGGCGTCGAATCGAACGATGAGGGGCACATCAGCGCCGTCCGCTACAAAAGCGCCGAGGGCGAAGAGTGGACGATCCCGTGCGATGAGCTGATCGTCGCGATCGGCTTCCTCGCCGATCTCGGGCCGGTAAAATCGTGGGGCCTGGAGCTGCAACGCAACCAGATCGTGGTCGATCACACGACCATGGCGACGGCGATCGAGGGCGTCTATGGCGCCGGCGATGTGGTGGCGTATCCGGCCAAGTTCAAGCTGATCGCCTCGGGGTTCGCGGAGGCGATCACGGCGGTGAACCACGCGATCACCTACGTCGATCCCTCGCAGCGGCTCGACGCCGGCCACTCGACGAACATCGTGGCCAAGCAGGAAGCCGCCGCCGCGGGGTGAGTCCGGATTGGGCCAGGGAATGCAACGAAAAGCGGGCCGGCGCAATCGCGCCGGCCCGCTGCGTTGTTGGGGGTGGTTGGGCTATTTGCCGAGCATTTCCTTGGTGGCGTAGGCCGCGATTCCGCCCATGATCATCTTGCCGAGCGGGCCGCTGAGCAGATCGCCGATGCCCCCGCCACCGCCCTGCGTGGCGTTGTTATCGGCGCTGTCGCCACCGCCGAGCAGCCCACCGAGGATATCAGTGATGTCGCCACCCGACTGCTTTTGCTGGCTCGATCCGCCACCGCCGCCGAGCAGGCCGCCGAGGATGTCACCGAGACCGCCTCCGCCGCCTCCACCCTGTTGGCTCGATCCGCCGCCACCGCCGAGCAGGCCGCCGAGGATATCGCCGAGGCCACCGCCTCCGCCGCCACCGCCCAGAAGTCCGCCGAGCAGATCGTCGAGTCCGCCTTCGGCCTGGCCGCCGCCTCCGCCCTGCTGCGCCGACGTCGCTTCACCGGTGCGCTGGATATCGA
>JADLGF010000300.1 GCA_020849415.1 Thermomicrobiales bacterium | reverse complement strand
TCGGCTTCGTACGGACCCCAGGTGCCGGCATCGTAGGCGGCCGGCGCTTCGAGGTTGTGTTCCCAGTTGTCGAGAATCGGCTGCACGATGCCCCAGGCGGTCTCGACCTCGTCGCGGCGGGCGAAGAGGGAGGGATCGCCGATCATCGCGTCGAAGAGAAGCCGTTCGTACGCGTCGGGTCCGGCCTGGCCAAACGACGATCCGTACTGGAAATCCATCCGCACCGGGCGGAGGTTGTTGGCGGCGCCCGGCACCTTGGCGGCGAAGCGGATCGTGATCCCTTCGTCAGGCTGGATGCGGATCGTGAGCACGTTCGGGGTCAGGTCGCTGGCGGTTTGCTCCTTGAAGAGCATGTGCGGCACCCGCTTGAACTCGATCGCGATCTCGGTGACGCGCCGCGCCATCCGCTTGCCGGTGCGGATGTAGAAAGGCACGCCCGACCAGCGCCAGTTGGCGATCTCCATCTTGAGCGCGACGTAGGTATCGGTCCGCGACATCGGATCGACATCCTTTTCGGCGCGGTAGGCGCGGGCGGGTTGGCCGGCGACGAACCCCTCGCCGTACTGTCCACGCACGGTGCGGCTGGCGATATCGTGCGGTTGCACCGGCGGTACGACCGAGCGGAGCACCTTCACCTTCTCATCGCGCAGGGAGTTGCCGTCGAAGTGGGCCGGCGGCTCCATCGCCATCACGCAGAGGAGTTGCAGGATGTGGCTCTGCACCATGTCGCGCAGCGCGCCCGACTCCTCGTAGTACTTGCCGCGCCCCTCGACCCCGAGCGATTCCGCCACAGTGATCTGGACGTGATCGACGTAGTGCCGGTTCCAGACCGGTTCGAACAGGATGTTGGCGAAACGGAACGCCAACACGTTCTGCACGGTTTCCTTGCCGAGGTAGTGATCGATCCGGTAGATCTGGCGTTCCGAAAAGACGGAGGCGATCGCCCGGTTCAGTTCGCGCGCGCTCAGCACATCGCGGCCGAACGGCTTCTCGACGACGATGCGATGCCAGCCGCCCGGATCGCGGGTGTAGATATCCTGCCGCCGGGCGAGATCGACCGAGCCGAGGTGGGCGATGATGTCATCGTAGTAGCTCGGCGGGGTGGCGAGATAGAAAAGGCGGTTGCCGCCGGTGCGCCGTTCGTCGTCGAGCGCATCCATCCGCGTCTTCAGGTCGTCATAGGCCTCGCGGGCGCGGAAATCAGCGCGCACGTAGAAGAGATTGGCGGCGAAGGTCTCCCACGTTTCGGTGGTGACAGGGGCGCGGGCGTACTCCTCGACCGCCTTGCGCATCTCATCACGGAGCGTCTCATCCGACCAGTCGCGGTGCGAAACCCCGACGATCGTAAACCCCTCGGGGAGGGGTTGTTCGCTGTTGAGATCGTAGAGCGCCGGCATCAGCTTGCGGGCGGTGAGATCGCCCGTGACCCCGAAAATGACCATGATGCAGGGCTGCGGGGTGCGCTGATCGGCCAATCCGCGCCGGAGCGGATTGGCGTGCAGCGTGGTTTGCTCCGGTTCGTTGATGAACTGGTGCTGAACGTGATCATCGAGGATCGGCACGCCACTCGCGGTTTGACTCAGGGTATCCATATTGGCGCACCTCCTCGGGTACGGACGGGGGGGCCTGGTTCAGGAGGCCGGTTCCGCGTTCCACTCGGTGTGAAAAATGCCCGGTTTATCGATCCGGCGGTAGGTGTGCGCGCCGAAGTAATCGCGTTGCCCCTGGGTGAGATTGGCCGGGAGCGCGGCGGTCCGATAGGAATCGAAGTAGTCGAGCGAAGCGCTGTGCGCCGGCACCGGCACGCCGATGGAGCGAGCCAGGGTGACGACCGAGCGGCACGCGCCGGCCCCTTCGTTGACGATATCGAGGAACCCGATCGACAGGAGCAGGTTCTCCAGATCGGGCTGCGCGCCGAAGGCGGCGCGGATCGGCTCGAGCAGTTCGGCCCGGATGATGCAGCCGGCGCGCCAGATGCGGGCGATCTCGGCGAGATCGAGCCCCCAGTTGTAGCTATCCGAGGCGGCGCGGAGTAGCGCCATCCCCTGAGCGTAGGATGAAATCTTGGCGAAGAGGAGACCCCGTTCGAGGTAGCCGAGCAACCGGGGCGGATCGATCCGGCTGGTCATGGCGGCGATATCCTCGGGGTTCGGCCCCTTAAGCGCCTGGCTGGCGGCGACCCGCCGCTCCTTCATCGACGACATGGTGCGGGCAAAAACGGCGGCGTCGATGGTCGGGATCGGTGAGCCGAGTTCGAGCGCGTTCTGGCTCGTCCAGCGGCCGGTGCCCTTCTGCTCGGCGGTATCGAGAATCAGATCGACAAGCGGCGCGCCGGTTTCCGGATCGGTGTAGGCGAGCACCTCAGCGGTGATCTCGATCAGGTAGCTGGCGAGCGGACCCTTGTTCCACTCGGCGAAGACAGCGGCGATCTGCGGCGCGGTCATGCCGAGCGCGTGGCGCATAACATCGTAGCTCTCGGCGATAAGTTGCATGTCGCCGTACTCGATGCCGTTGTGGATCATCTTGACGTAGTGGCCGGAACCTCCGGGGCCGATGTGGGTGACGCAGGGCTCGCCATCCTCGGCCTTGGCCGCGATTGCCTGCAGCATCGGTTCGAGCAGGATGTAGGCCTGCTTCGGACCGCCCGGCATCAGGCTGGGACCCCAGAGTGCCCCCTCCTCGCCGCCGGAAATGCCCATGCCGACGAAGTGGAGATTGGCGGCTTCGACTTCCTTCGAGCGGCGCTCGGAATCGATGAAGAGCGAGTTGCCGCCGTCGATAATCATGTCGCCCTCCTGGAGGAGGGGGATCAGTTCAGCGATGACGGCATCGACCGGCGCACCCGCCTTGACCATGATGATGATCCGGCGCGGCCGCTCCAGCAGCGCGACGAATTCGGGCAGCGTCTTGCCGGCCGCGACATTCAGGCCGCTGGCGCGTCCGTTGATGAACTCCTCGGTCCGTTCCCAGGTCCGGTTGTAGACGGCGATCGGGAAGCCGTTGCGCTCGATGTTCAGCGCCAGGTTTTCGCCCATCACCGCCAGGCCGATCACCCCGACGTGCCGCGCCGCTGTTGTTGTCATTCGCGATCCTTGTGTTGTTGATCCCAGGGTTCAAAACCCTGGGCTAACCACCGAAAGTCCCTTCGGGACTGAATTCGATCGTAGTCCCGGAGGGACTTTCGTCTGATTTAGCCTCGGGTTTTAACCCGAGGGAACGGAAACTCAACGTCCCGCGAGTGCCGCCCGTTTCGACTCAACGCCGGCGAGCAGTGATTCGAACGACTTGACGAAGGAGGCGATGCCTTCTTGCTCGAGTTGATCGGTGACTGCCTTGAGATCGATGCCGGTTGTTTCCAGTTCGGCGATGAGTTGCCGCGCGCCTTCCAGATCGGCGTCGACGGTCCGGCTGACGGCGCCATGATCGAGGAACGCCTCGATCGTTTTGCCCGGCATGGTGTTGACGGTGTGCGGGCCAATCAGGGTGTCGACGTAGAGGGTGTCGGAGTAATCGGGATTCTTGGTGCCGGTGCTGGCCCAGAGCGGGCGCTGCGGCCGGGCGCCGGCCGCGGCCAGGGCGTCCCAGCGCGGTCCGTCGAAGATTTCGAGGAAGGCCCCGTAGGCGAGCTGGGCGTTGGCGACGGCGATCGTGCCCTTCAGTCCGGCGTAGATGTCGTGCAGTTTCGGATCGGTGGTGGCGTTCGCCTTCTCGTCGAGCAGCTTGTCGACCAGGGTATCGACCCGGCTGACGAAGAAGCTGGCGACCGAGGCGATGCGGTCGATCGGCTGCCCCTTGGCGGACCGCTCCTCGAGGGCCGACACGTAGGCCTCGGCGACCGCGCGGTAAGAGTCGATCGAGAAGAGGAGGGTGATGTTGATGTTCTTCCCCTCGGCCAGCATCTCCCGGATCACCGGCAGACCTTCGGCGGTGCCCGGAATCTTGACCATCAGGTTCGGGCGATCGACGGCGTCCCAGAGCCGGCGGACCTGCTCGCGGGTCGAATCGGCGTTGCGGGCGGCGTCGGGCGACACCTCGATCGAGACGAAGCCGTCGGCGCCATCGCTGGCGTCGTAGACGGGGCGGAGGACATCGCAAGCGTCGCGAATGTCATCGACCTCGACCGCTTCGAAGATCTCGAGCGCGCTCTTGCCGGCATCGAGGAGCGAGGCGATCTGCTCGTCATAGTCGCTTCCGGCGGCAATCGCCTTCTCGAAGATGGTCGGATTGGAGGTGACCCCGCGAATGCCGACCTCATCGACCATCCGCTGCAGGAAGCCGGAGGTCAGCTGATTGCGGGAGATATCGTCTTGCCAAATGCTCTGGCCGAAGGCCAGGAGTGATGTTGCGCGTTCGTGAGACATTGATCGTTCCTTCGTTTAGTTCCGGGTTCGGAGTTCGGAGTTCGGGGTTCGTAGTCCTTAGTCCGTAGTCCCGTTTCGTCAGCTGAGCAGGGCCAGGGCGGTGTTCACCACGTTCTCGGCGGTGAAGCCGTAGGTTTCGAGCACCAGCTTGCCCGGACCGGAGGCGCCGTAACGATCAACGCCGATCGAAACGCCGTTGGCGCCGGCGTAGCGTTCCCAGCCGAGGGTGACGCCCGCTTCGATGGTGACGCGCGGCGCGCCGGCGGGTCCGAGCACCGCTTCCCGGTAGGCCGGTTCCTGGGCTTCGAAGATGTCCCAGCTCGGCAGCGACACGACGCGGGCGGAGATGCCGCGCTCGGCCAACTTGGCCCGCGCTTCGACCGCCAGCGAAACCTCCGAGCCGGAGGCAATCAGCGTAATGTCCGAGCCGTCGGCCAGGAGGTAGCCGCCCTTCGAGGCGTCCCCCTGGGCGTCCGACTGATCGAGGATCGGCAGATCCTGCCGGCTCAGAATGAGCGCAGTCGGTCCCTCCCGCTCGACCGCCCGTTTCCAGGCGGCGGCGGTTTCGTTGCCATCGGCCGGTCTGATCACCGAGAGATTCGGGATCAGCCGCAGCGACATCGTCTGTTCGACCGGCTCGTGGGTCGGGCCGTCTTCCCCGACAGCGATGCTGTCGTGGGTGAAGATGAAGATCGTCTTGTAGCCGGTCAGCGCCGCCAGGCGCACGGCCGGGCGCATGTAATCGGAAAAGACGTGGAAGGTGGCGGTGTAGGGGATCAGCCCGCCGTGCGCGGCGATTCCGTTGGCGGCGCTGCCCATGGCGTGCTCGCGGATGCCCCAGTGGATATTGCGCCCACCGTAGCCCCACTCACCACCGACGGCGCCCTGCACGAAGTCCGGCTTCGATCCGGGCGCTTCGAAATCGCCCGCGCCCTTCATGACGCTGTTGGTCGAGGGGTTGAGATCGGCCGAACCGCCGAAGAGACTTGGCACTTTCTCGAAGAACGACTGGATGACCGCCTCGGACGCCTTGCGGGTGGCGACCGGCTTGTCGCCCGGCTGCCAGGAGGCGAGATCGCTGTCCCAGCCCCTCGGGAGCTTGCCTTCGATGGCAAGCTGCAGTTCGACGGCGAGTTCCGGGAAGGCGGCGGCGTAGGTGGTGAAGCGGTCGTTCCAGTCGGCTTCGAGCCGTGAGCCCTTGCCGATCGCATCGCGGAAATGGGTGACCGCCTCGTCCGGCAGGAAGAAGGGTTCCTCGCTCGGCCAGCCGAGATTCCGCTTGGTGGCGATCACTTCGTCGGGCCCGAGCGGTGAACCGTGCGAGCTGAAGGAATTCGCCTTGGCGGGCGATCCGAAGCCGATCACGGTGTGGCAGCAGATCAGTGACGGCTGATCGGTGACCGCCTGCGCGGCCTCGATGGCGGCGCGCACGGCGTCGGGATCGAGGCCGTCGATCGACTGCACGTGCCAGCCCATCGCCTCGAACCGCTTCGGCACATCCTCGCTGAAGGAGACATTGGCGCTGCCGGCGAGGGTGATCTGGTTCTGGTCGTAGAGGTAGATCATCTTGCCGAGTTTGAGGTGGCCGGCCAAGGAGGCGGCCTCCATCGCCACCCCTTCCATCACGTCACCGTCGGAAACGATGGCGTAGGTGTAGTGATCGATGATCTCGTGGCCCGGCTGGTTGTAGCGGGCAGCGAGGTGCGCCTCCGCCATCGCCAGGCCGAGACCGTTGGCGAAGCCCTGGCCGAGGGGGCCAGTGGTGACCTCGATGCCCGGCGTGTGGCGCGCTTCCGGGTGGCCCGGCGTTTTCGATTCGAGCTGGCGGAAGGCCTTGATCTCCTCGATCGGCAGATCGTAGCCGGTCAGGTGGAGCAGGCTGTAGATAAGCGCCGACCCGTGCCCGGCCGAAAGGACGAAGCGATCGCGATCGAACCAGTGAGGGTTGCGCGGGTTGTGCTTGAGAAAATCCTGAAAGATCACGTACCCCATGGCGGCGGCGCCGAGCGGCAAGCCGGGGTGCCCCGAATTCGCCGCCTGCACGGCGTCGATCGAGAGGGTGCGGATCGTGTTGATCGCGAGCGTTTCGAGCTGCCGATCAGTGGCAACGGCCAACTGGGTGCCTCCTCTATGATTGCCGGCCGCACACCGGAGTGAAATCGTGCGCCATGCGCCGGAATCCTAGGCAACAGTGGCGGATGTGATTTCGAATATGCGGCCTTGTAAACGCTTACCACAATTTTCTGTGTTCGGCGCGGCATCGTTTCCTGATCCGATTATCCACCCGAACGGGGGATGGCGTCGATAGTGGGGGCGTCGATTGTCCGCATTCATGGGGAGATTCGCTATTTCTTCACAATCGATCGGGCCGCTTATTGTCTTACTGAGACCACTTTCACCCGAATGCCCGATAATGGCGGGCGACCGGCCGGCGCGCGGCGCGGTCTGATAACGTCCGGCAGTCCGGCCAAGCAGCGGAGTAATGAGCGGCAATGGGAAACATTCTGGAATCGCTTCCGGTCGGGGAAAAGATCGGCATCGCCTTCTCGGGCGGACTCGATACGAGCGCGGCGCTCTACTGGGC
>JADLGF010000299.1 GCA_020849415.1 Thermomicrobiales bacterium | reverse complement strand
TTGAGGGGCCCGACTCCGATTCCTGGTCCGGGTCGCCGCTGACGGTGCGATCGCATGCCATCCACATGCCGTAGCTCTCGGTGATGGCGTGGCGTTCGGCGTCGTCGAGCGTGTCCTGGCGGCTGGTATTCGGCCGGTAGTCATTGGCGAGCGCGTAGCCCAACCAGACGAGTTCTTCGTTGAGCATGAAGATGTCGCCGCTGCGGGGGTCCTCGTACCAGACGTAGCGCAACAGCCGGCCGTAATTGTCATCCGGATCGCGATCGATCTCGACCCAGATGCGCGCGGCAGCATTGAGAATCGAATCGGCGTAGCGCTTCGCTTCCTGGCCGTAGCACTCCGGCTCGTTGCCATACGAGCGGTTCGTTTCGGGAGCGTCGATGCCGATCATACGGATGCGGACTTCAACCAGCTCGTCATCCACCCACATCTCGGCGTCGAAGGTGTCGCCATCGATGACGTTGAGGAAATAGATCTCCTCGGCGTCATCGGGCAGCTCGTACCCACCCACCGGCGCCGCGACCGTCGTCGCCGATTGGCCCAACGTCAGGCCGAGGATGGCGAGCATCAGGATAGAGATCCACCGCAGTGGCCGAGGTTTCTCGCTAGAACCCAACGTTGTGCGCTCCCTTGAGTTGCAACATTTCGCGCGCCTGATCCGGCGTGGCGATATCGAACGACAGCTCCTTCAGGATCCGGACGACCTTGGCGACCAGATCGGCGTTCGATTGCGCCAGTTCGCCCTTGCCGAGGTAGATGTTGTCTTCGAGGCCGGTGCGGACATTGCCGCCCATGATCGCGCCCATCGTGATCAGGTTCATCTGATGGCGGCCGGCGCCGAGGATCGACCAAACGTAGTCATTGCCGAAGAGACGATCCGCGGTTCGCTTCATGTGCAGCAGGTCTTCCGGATGCGGGCCGATGCCGCCGAGGATACCGAAGATCGTCTGCACGAAGAAGGGCGGTTTGACCAAACCGCGATCGACGAAGTGGGCCAGGTTGTAGAGGTGGCTGGCGTCGTAGCACTCGAATTCGAAGCGGACGCCGTGCGTTTCGCCGAGTTCGCGCAGGATGTACTCGATATCGGCGTAGGTGTTGCGGAAGATGTAATCGCGCGACGATTCGAGATCGGCTTCCTCCCAATCGTAGGTGTAGTCCTTGATCCGGTCCTTGATCGGGAAGCGGCCGAAGTTCATCGAGCCCATATTGAGCGAGCACATCTCGGGTTTGGCGCGCATCGGCGTGGCGAGACGCTGCTCGAGCGTCATTCCCTGCCCGCCGCCGGTGGTGATGTTGATCACTGATTCGGTGCGCTCCTTGATGTGCGGCAGGAAGCTCATGAAGATATCGGGATCGGGCGTGGGCTTGCCATTCTCGGGGTTGCGGGCGTGGAGGTGAAGGATCGCTGCGCCCGCCTCGCCCGCTTCCAGCGCCGATTGCGCGATCTGCTCGGGGGTCAGCGGCAGGTAGGGTGATTGCGACGGCACGTGCACCGCGCCGGTGACCGCGCAGGTCACGATAACCGGTCGAATTCCTGATCCTGCCACCTGATCCTCCTCATTGCTCGAATCCACGCAACTCCGCGGAGATAGTACCCGAATCGTTCACGCGATTCGGTAGACACGGAATCGAAAAACATCGAAACTCGCAGGGTTGAATTGTTGGCCGGCGTGATCATCGCCACCGGGAGCAAGAGCCGATATGACCGAGGAACGCCGGAAGTTCGCCACCCGATCGATCCACGCCGGCGAGGCGCCCGATCGCGCCACCGGCGCGCGGGGGGTGCCGATCCACCAGAGCGCCACCTTCGCCTTCGACTCCTATGATCAGATTCGCTCCTGGGAAGATGGTCACGAACCGCACTTTCAGTACTCCCGCGAATCGAATCCGACCGTCCAAACGCTCGAAGCGAAGATCGCCGATCTCGAGGGGGGCGAAGCGACGATCGCCACCAACAGTGGCATGGCGGCGATCAGCGCGGTGCTCCTGCACTTCGCGGCAAATGGCGGGCACATCATCGCCAGTTCCCAGTTGTTCGGCGCCACCGGCGATTTTCTGGAAAACGAGATCAGTGCCCTCGGTGGCTCGATCACCCGGCTCGACCTGCGCGATCTTTCCGCTGTCGAGCGGGCGATTCGGCCGGAAACGCGGCTGATTCACTGCGAATCGGTTTCGAATCCCCTGCTGCACGTAGCAGACGTGCCGGCACTGGCGGAACTGGCGCACCGGCACGGGGCGGCGCTTTCGGTCGACAACACCTTTCTCTCACCGGTCCTCTACCGGCCGATCGAGGATGGTGTCGATCTGGTGATCCACAGTGCGACCAAGTATCTCTCCGGCTCGGGTCAGACCGTTGGCGGCGTGGTGACGGGCCGGTCCGAACTGATCGAACCGATCCGCAAGCACGTTTTCCGGCTCGGCACCTACATGCAGCCATTCACCGCCTGGTTGATCATCATGGGCTGCAAAACGGTTTCCCTGCGGGTGGATCGCCACCTCGAAAACACCCAACGGCTGGCAGAATTGCTTGAAGACCACCCGGCGGTCGCGCAGGTCAACTACCCCGGCCTGCCGTCGAACGATGGCCATACCACCTTGCAGCGCATGAACGGTGGCCAGGCTGGTGGACTGCTCTCGTTCCGATTGCACGACGATCCCGATACCACCCGTGCCTTCATCGACGCCCTCGAACTCTGCACCGTCGCTGTCAGCCTCGGTGAGCCGCTGACCTTGATCTGGCCCTATCGCGACGGGCTGATCCGGCTGGCGGTCGGACTCGAGGATAGCGACGATCTCGCGCACGATCTGACGCTCGGCCTCGAAGCCGCGCAACGTGTCATCGATTCGGTTCGTTCGACCAGATAAACGGAGATTCCCATG